>JANYDO010000410.1 GCA_025363605.1 Candidatus Kapaibacterium sp. | reverse complement strand
GATGTACCGCCGCCTGTGACTTGTCCAACAATCCACTTCGTGCCATCTGAAACGATGCTCGAACCAACAGGAATGCCGGACACATGAGCAATGCCGGAGAGTGCAATTTCCTCCAGTATGTGCCGTCCGTCGTCGGTATATTGAATAGGCAGTGTCATTTACACTTGTAAAATGATTGCCTTTGCACCACCATCCGGCGTTGCACCTCTGCCAAGACTCTTGACTTGATAGTCAACGTTGTCAGATTTGATGATGACTGGATTATTCGGATAAAGCATGACTTTACGCCAAAACAGAAGCTGGTTCAGATTGAAATACGAATTTTTACTTTCTGCAATGAGTACCAGCGATTCGGCTTCAACTCTTGGTTTGCCGAGCCACAGTTCTTTGCCTGCCACGTCTGCCACAATAAACGTAAAATCGCCGCATCCGTGTTCTTCAGCAAAGTCGTTGATTTGTTCGAGTGTCATAGCCGTACTTTCACGTTTAGTTTGTGTTCGTCTTGGAAATTGGTTTCGACGCTTACCGTGTCTGTGACCTTTACAACCGTTGCCAGAATACCATGAAACTCAGGTTCTTCTTTTGGAACGATGGTCGCAGCGTCATTGATTGTAGGAGCGGTGCAGGGTACGAGGCAGTCCCAGCAGACTACCTTCCTTACGGGGCAAATCGGGTTCATTGTTGCGGAACCGGCTGCGTGAAAAGTTGTTTCTGGTCTTTCAGCAATGTTGCTACGCCTTGTTGTAACAGTTGTTGAATAAACAGCAACATCCCCATGTCAATCGTGACACCAAGTCCCGCAAGAACAGGATTAATGAAAAACGAAAGCACCATCAAGACCACACCGACAATGGTGGATAAATCCCACCGCACATCGGAAAACTTGAAAATAACAGCGTAGCCAATGCCCATCAGCGCGTCGAGTTCGTGTTGATTGAGATTGATTCCTGCTTTTGCCAGTGTCGTTGCGGCAAAGACAACAAGACCAGCGTAGGTTGTACGCCAGTTGTTTTTTACCCAGCTAAGGACAAATGCGAAAATTGCGTTCATGGATTTTTCCTGTAAAAGTTGAAAAATGTTTTTTGATTGCGTGATTTTACCAGCCTCCACGAGCAGGGCAAGTTGCTCTTCTGTGTAGTTACCTTGTTCGTACAGGCGTTGTAGTGCGTTTAGTTCCGCCTCTGCCGACTGTTCGTGGCGCATTTTGATTGCGTTTACAAACGACGGGGAAAGGACAATCCGCTTCGGTGTCATATCCGGCACTGGCGGCTTCGGAGTGATGAGCGAGACAGGTTCTATGCGTGTTTCTTCGTTCATGTTAGTCTGCGGAAATGATGTCGTTTCTTTTTTGTTCCTGTTTTTCAATAGCTGCTTTTGCTGCCGCTAATTCCTTTTGTAGCCTTTCGATTTCGGCTTCCAGTTCAGCTACCTTCCTTTTCAATTCGTCTCGCTCTTGCATCAAAACAGCCTTCTCTACCGATTTGATTTTGCGTAATTCAGCGTTTTTCTGTGCGAGTTCCTTCTCTAACTTCAGTATCAAAGCGTCTGATTGTGCTTTCCGCTCCGCGAGAGCTTGGTATTCCGTGCTGTGTGCTGCCGATGTGGTTTGCGACACTTTTGCCAGTGATTCCGCCGCCGAAGCCAGTTCTGCGCTTGCGTCTTTCTCTGCTGTCTTTGCTGCCAAAAAACTGGAGATAAGCGGAAGAACTTTTCTAACAAAAAGAGCGACAACGCTTCCTATGACCAGCGTAAGCCCACCGCCAAAACCCCATGAAAACAGTTCCTTCTCATTCATAGCCCCCCGCTTGGTCTGACTTTTCTGCTCTTGTAATCGCCGCAATCTCATTCAAACACAAACAGAACAGCAAGGCAATAATGCTCGCGTTAATGAGTAGGTGATGCAGCCACGACGTGGGATTGATAAATATCACTTCGTTGACGTGGACATAGACATCTATGCCCGCCGTCCAGAACCACACCGCACCTCCGGCAATCTGAACATACAGTCTGTACCTATGCTGTTCCGCGTTGGATTCCTCCGCACGAAACCGTACAAGTTGCCAGTAGAGAAGGCTACAAACCGCACTTGCAGCAGCACCCATCGTGTAGAAAAACGTGATAGACTGCAAGTGCGATTCACGCGCCCAGAGAACCTGAACAATGCCAGCCCAAATAAACAGCACCACAAACGCCAGACGAACAATGCGCCAATCCCAATTCGCAATCACTTCATACACCGAGATTGACGGTGTAGCATCGGAGGCGTGTGTGCGCGATATGGTACGGAAAAGGTTCATAGCGAATTGAGCATTTCAATTAGTTTCGGGTGGGGATAACAGTCGAATTTGTCCGCGCGGTATTGGCAATGGGTGAACACTCCGGCAGTGCCAGAGAGAGCATCACGACTGACGTTGAAGTCTGACACCGACCACTTCTTTGTGAGCGAAATACCAAACCGCTCACCGAGAGAGCGAATGAGATTCTGTGCAGCGTCGAGTTGTGCATCGGTGTACGACTGCCAAAAACGATAGCCGCGAAATTCAAAGCCCAAGTCAATCACTTGTTCTGCCGGAACAGGGCGATTGACATAGCTCCAGAACGTACCATCACGACGTTTTGTCACATAGCCATAGCAGCACAATTCGATGCCAATGCTGGCTTTGTTGAGCCGTTCATTCTGTTCGCTTTGAATGCCTAAATGATGCGCCCAGTGAGAGGGATTCATCGTTTGCAGCACACGACCATCAAAGTCACGATTGCCCTCTGTCGTGGAAATACTACCAATGACGTATGCCGTCGCAATGCGCCCCAGCCTGTCCGAATTCCATCCTTGAATCGTCCAGTCCGGGCGGTGAGAGCCTGCCGTGTGATGCAACACAATTTGATTCTTGCGCTGCTCCACGGGGTAATATTCATCACTCTTCAAAAGAGGTTCAGAAGCGTCGGTTTGTGTGGTCTTTTCTTGCATAAGTAAATATCGTGTCGTACTTGAAAAATCAATCTTTAGCGATTCAGGTATGAATCATGATTACGACTTCGCATAACTGAGGAATAATCACGTCCGTCTGGTAGTATCACATATCGCAATGGTCGGTCATAACGGTCAACGTTAATATCGAGTTTGTCCCCACGGTGAAGTTTCACCTGTCGCCCTTCTAAAAGTTTCTTTGCCTCTGCCGTTGCTTCTTTGGCTTTATTGATAACTTGGCTTTGAGTAAGATTCCAGTCTTTCGCTTGCCGAGATAAATGTTCCCCGCGTCGCTTTTCAAAGGTGTCTAATTCGAGAACACGAATGCTGATGGAATCGTCGCAAGTGAAGCAGGTCGTACAAATGAACGTGTCGCCGTCAATCACTCGCTTGACAAGGACACTAACGGTGTCGCTTTGCGTGACTACGTGATTACGCACAAAATGGCGCTTTGCCTCTTGCTTGGACAGCGCTGGAGTGGGTTGGACTTGTGAGGTGTCCGCTTCATCTTGCGCAAATGCGGGCATACACGACGCAATCACAAGGAGTGCGGTAATCGTGAGCCACATCACTACACTGTCGAGTCGAGGAGTTAAAGAAAATGTTCTCATGGAAGAGTGTTGAAAAAAGTGAAACAAAGATTGTTAGTTCTTTAAATAAGCCGCGCCTCCGGCAATGGCAACGACTGACACGCCATCCTCCGTAGCAGTAATCGGATTAATGGTGTACAAACGTCCATTCCCGTTATCTGCGGCATATACATAGTTTGCATCAGCAACAGCACCGTGCAAAGCGCCCGGAGCGGGTGCGGAGGTAAACGTCGTGAGACCTGTTGCCGCATTGGAAGCGTTAATCCATCGAAGATTTGCTCCCACTGCCAGCCAGAACCGACCTTGAGAGAACGCCGTGCGCCCTGCTTGTGTGGTTCCGAGAATGACCGTGCTGCCAACCTGTACGAATGTTGCAGCGTCAATAACTGCGTTTGACGAACCATTGCCAACCAGCAGTTTCCCAGAGCCATAGCCGATATTGGTAATCGCACTGCCAGCGAATGCTGGTACGTTTTGAGTTGTCACGATTTCCGTTGCCATGTCAATGATAGTCAGGTTACGGCTCGGACCGCCACCAAACGAACTGGAAATATAAATTTTGCCGTTGCCAAACACAGCATCGGTCATAAATACACCCGTGTTGACGAGATTGCCGGGCGTAAATGTATCGGTTACGTTATCGTATGTACCGAAACGGATACTCGTGCCGCCCAGAATAGCCAGCTTGCCGCCTGTGTTGACAAATACCCGATAGGGATTGCCGACGTTAAATGCCGGGTCTGCGGTGTTGATTGCCGCTTTTTGCGTAAACACTCCACCCGCCTCTTGCATTGTAAACAGGCGGAATGAGGTGTAGCCCGGTATAAACCAGCGTCCGTTGTAGTACAATTGCCCGTAAATTGCTTGACCGTTCAGAACTCCAAAAGCATCCGCTTCTAATGCACGTGGCGATTTTTTCATTGCGCGAACAGTGCTATTGCTACCCGTGACCAAAACGTGCGTTGGGCTGACCTCTGCGCTACCTAAATCAACTGCACTCACAAAATTTTGTGTTGTATTGGCAGATAGTGAAATGACGGGAGCGGACGGCGTGAATGCGTATCCGTTGAGTATAGGCAGAACTTTGTACGTCCCTGCCACTCGTGCCGCAAACGTGTAGTTACCTGTGACGTTGGTGGTAACAGAATCAAGCAGTGCGTTTGTGCCGTTGTCACGAAGTTCTACGGTAATGCCGTTTTGGATGCTGCCCGTGACCTGACCTGAAATCACATACGTCGGCTGAGGAGACATACCGCCGAATTGCACCATTGCATCACGGAGCGATGCCAATGTTGGGTTTGCTTGGTATGCAACAGGTATAAGAGAAGCACCGGGCGCAGCGCCAATATCCAGCCACGTCGAAGCGTTTTTCCTCCACTGCACTGTTCCTGTCGTAGTGTTTTCTATCACGGAGCCGACAGGCATCTTACCTGCGGCTACACGAGCGTCACGTGCGGTGGTAGTATATTTTTCAAATTCAACGTTGCTGCTAAATTTCATGGCGGTAATTCGATAGTAAAGGGAAGAAACAAACCCCGCACTACGACTGTAATGCGGGGTGTATGCTGCTTTTACGGTAATGCTACAATCGTGAACGGCAAGTCTGCGTAATCGTTCAGAGTGTAGATTTTGAGGTTGTTGATATCAATGACCTCCCAGCCCGCAACAATCGGGTAGTTATCAGTGCCAAGCAACGTAACCGAATTGATTTTGGTGGTCGCCAAGTTATGTGTGACTGTGTTTTCATTTGCCGCCGTATTCGGCAATGCACCCGAAAACGCCTTCACGGAGTTCGGGGTAATATCGCTCAAGTGAGCAAACGGGTCAGGTGCGCCACCATTGGTGCGAACACCAATAAAGCGACCGAGGGTTGAATCAAAACCAAGAATACCTGCCGTTGATTTTCCGGCGAGGACAAGAGCCGCGAGAACGGCTGCGATGCGAGCAGTAGTGGCGGAAGCCAACTGCTGCAAAAATTCAATCAATTTGACTGGCATGACTATATCTCCAAGATATTAGTGTAAAATAAGTTTACCCGTTTTGGGTGTGATAAATTCAATCGTAATGTTATTCAGGTCAGGGAATTGCGGGTCTGCATCAAATTCATTGCCCGTATCATCCAAGACCGTGACCTGCGGAATACGCCCTAAATTGTGCGTGTAGTTCCAAGTTGTCGAAGGGGTAGTGAAAGGAATTTCCAAATCATCAAGAGCATCTACATCAAGCCTATTGTCGCCATCTTTGTCAAAAACAGACGCACCGAGTTTCGTTCCCATTGCTACTTGCAGTGCTTGAATTTCAGCTGCAAGTTCAGCAGGGGTATCTAATGCGGCAGGGTTTCCATTGATGGGCGAATTTGCATCTATCGAACCGACAGGTGGCGCTCCACCGCTCAGAAAATCGTTCCATTGTGTACCATCGGATTCATACAAACGTCTATCAGCACGTAAACGCAATATCCATCCGTCGTTCTTGGATGACGGAACAGGCAGCGACGCAACAGGAACCAGATTGAGAGCCTGAGCGGATATTGGACTGATGGGAGCGTTCATGCGATTCTCTTCGTAAAAAACAAAAAGCCATGCTGTGAAAAATCAAATTTACAGCATGGCGTAAACAGTCTGGACACGAGTTAGTTGCCGCAACTAACTCGTGCGCTCCGCAAATTTCTGATGCGCGAGGTGGAATGTATTTCGATAGCGATAATCCGATGTAAGAAGTTGCTCGTGAGCCTTCAATGCCTTTCCCACTGCTTGCCGTGTACGCTGCGTCTCTGCTGCAATCTGCTGGTGCGTCAGCCCGCTTTCCTTGAGAAGTTGAATTGCGATATACCGGGCAAACAACCCGTGCTGGTAACGTGTATTGAGAAAAATATGGTCACTTTTCAGCCCCGTAACGAGGCTGACGCAGGTTAAAACAGTGTTCATGGTCGTATTCATACAAGCGTGGGAAAATTGTTGTTGTTTATTCTTCCGAGCATCCCGTTGTTGGATTCACGAATTGAACCCAACCATTGCGGTCGCAAACTCGAATCATACCGTTTTGCAGACCAAACTTCTCGTAAAAGCCACGACAGACCACTTCCTTGTGAGCAATCGTCGCTTTGTGGCAAACGAAGTATCTATCTTCCTCCAAGCATTCGGCAGTGATTTCTTTCATGCGTTCTTTGCTTACGATGCGATTCTTGGAGAAAAGGCATTCGTTACATTTTTGCTCACATACCTTCAGCATGGTGTTCCTCCTTGCTTATAGCAAAACAGTCTTGAAA
>JANYDO010000385.1 GCA_025363605.1 Candidatus Kapaibacterium sp. | reverse complement strand
GCTGCGCCACCGGTACAATATTGCCAAATGAATTTGCACCAAGAGCAACGCGCCCGCCCGGTCCCGGAGCGCCTGTGCTGGGTCCGCCTGCTAAAGCGACGATGCGGCTTGCTCCACCCTGAAATGCGAGTGCGGCGCTTTGGGTGCAGTTGAGCGCAAGGCTGTCGTTGACGGTCAAGATACCGGCCAAATCAAAAAAGGCATTCGGTCCGGCGTTGAGAACAGAAAAACCGACTGCGCCAAGATTTGTGCCCAGTTGGAGTACACCGTCCAAACGCAAGCGACCATTCCACGGGTTAGAAAAAATACTGCCTGAAACATTTCCGCCATTGGCTGCGGCGACAAAACGAAGGATAGAGGTATTATCGGTTGCAGAAAACTGTCCCGTCCCGGGCAGCGAGCCGACGGCCGTGTTATTCATAAAAATTGTTTTGCCCGAAGCTATGGTCAACGTGCCGGTGATATTAAAAACGCCATTGGTAGTGTTAAACTGCAAAATTGGTGTCGCCGTGCCGGTTGCCGTCAGACTGCTTGCCGTATTGAGTGCGCCGGTGATGGGATTGAGAAAGCGGTCTCCGTCGAGGATACCGTTATTAAACCCAATACCGAGATTGACGATAACATTATTGATGACATTGATTTTTCCCGTCGCTACGCCCGTGAGTGAATTTGCCGCCGTGTTATTCAGAATAATTGTCGTTCCGGCGACCGGATTGAGTTGCTGACCAAGATTGAGAATACCCGTCGAGCCAAGAGTGAAAGCACCAGTCAAGGTAGAAGCTCCGGCTGTGGAAGTGTTCAGCTTGCCGTTAAAAGGATTGCCAAAGCGTGTGCCTTGCAGTGCAGTCGGACCGGAGGCAAAACTAATAGTTGCCGTACCGTCCGCGCCTTGAAGAGCACCTGCTCCCGGAAAAACCGTCGTCATAGCCGCCGTGTTGTTCACCGTGAGCGTAACGCCCGCATTGACGGTGAGCGCACCGGACAAACTCACCGTGCCCGCAGCACCGATAGTCAGATTTGCTGTGAGCGTCATTGCCCCTCCGGTCTGGATTTTTCCGCCAAAGGGATTTTGAAAAAGCGTACCGGAAACTGTCGTTACCGCAGCACCGAACTGGACGGTCGCAGCAGCGGCAGCGGCAGTAATGACACCAGTACCACTTTGCGTAACAGCACCGTTAAAAATAATTTTGCTTGTGGCTGTTTGAAGATTGATTATCCCGGCAATAGTAGAAGTACCATTGACCACGACGGTCGTTCCTGCGGGGATATTCAGCGTGGCTCCGGCATTGAGCGTGAAGGCATTCGTGATGGTGAGTGTCCCTAAACCCAGCGTTACGGGCTGAGTACCACCCATGGTGAGTGCTGAGATGGTAAAGACAGGAGGAGCGTCGGCAAAAGTGAATGCTACTGCTGGCGAGAGAGTTACATCGCCATTGTTAGCGCTCAAACCCGGATACCCCGTAGCGCCACCGCCTTGAATCCATGTTCCATTGACAGCAGAATTCTGCCACGTGGTACCGGTGTTATAGGTATAGGTTTGTGCGTAGCTGCTTGAAATTGCAAGAACGCAAAGGAAAAGCAAAAGGGTAGTGAAGTGTTTCAACATAAATATTGCCCCGTCTGGTGTGATTCAAGGAATTGGCTTTTCTAAAGCACAGCGTATGATAACCGATTTAGGACTTTCGCAAATTACCTCTGTCATACCGACGCAGGTCGGTATCCATGACGCTTCCACGCTACCAATAGATTTCGAGCTGCGTCGGAATGACAGCAAAAATGCTTTCTTTGCGAAAGCCCTACGATTGTTTCGTAGGGAAGAAGCTCAAGTGTAGTGATTGTACTTGAGGGCTGAAGCAGAAAGAGAGGCTCTTTTTCAATATAGCATAAAATAGGAAATTCACAAGAGGTACGCTACCATCGGCAAAGAAGTATGCCAATAGAACTACCAAGGTAACTGTTTAGGTGAGGTTATTTCTATGGTTCTTGAATTCAAGGTTTGGTTATTCTACTTTAAGTATTGGTAATGTTACCGTTACGGTGGTTTCTTTGCCGAGGGTGCTTTGAATATCGATAATGCCCTGATGCAGTTCCACGCAGTGTCGTGCTACAAACAGTCCCATACCAATGCCGGGGGTATTCTCCGCATTTCTCCCCCGAAAGAAAGGCTGTTCGAGAGACTTAATATCATCCGTAATAATGCCGATACCGGTATCGTGGACGGTGATGCAGACTTTGCCGTGGAGTATTCCCACCCAAACGTGTATGACGGAGGATTCGGGGGAATAATTGATGGCATTGGTAAGAATGTTGCGCAAAATGACGTGTACAAGATATTTGTCCAGAAGAAGCGTAAGGTGGTCGTTGGGGGAAGCAAATTCTATGGTACGGGTATTGCGATAGAAACGGCGCAACGTTTCTACTTCATGGCGACAAATCTCAATAATATCATTAGATGTAAAGTCTGTTTTCAGGGTTTGCGTCTCGACCTTCATCGTGAGCAGCATATTGTCGAGCAGCGTTTCAATCTCTCGCACCGACGCATTGATTTCTTTGGTATGATATAAAAACTCTTCGGGTGTCAGGCTCTCCATATAGCGCTCTACAATGTCTGCCGACATTTTCACTCCTGCCAGTGGTGTGCGGAGTTCGTGCGAGATGACTTTTTGGAAGCGCATTTTATATTCTTGTAAATCTTTTGCTTCCGAGAGAGTTTGAAGGAGAAGTTCTTGTGCGGTAGTTTCAGTGGTGATATTTGTTGCGATGACAAGAATAGTTTCTAAGCGATTGTGGACATCAAATTCCGGTATGGCTTGCAGAGTAAAGGTTAGTTTTCCTTGGTGAGTATCGAAACTACCACGCGTATGCGCTTCGATACTACTTTCGATAACGCGGTCTAATAAATGATTGACCTTGCCCACTTCCGAATCAGACTGCATCATTTCTTGAATAGACAATCCAATAATGTTGGAGCGCGACGTATTAAATACCGACTCAGCTATCCGATTAACAAAAACGCAGACTTTTTGCGGATTATAGCGGGTGATAATATCCGGTGAGTTCTCAACAAAAATATCGGTCTCGCGGCGTTTGCGACGAAGTTCTTCTTTCATGCGTCGCATTTCGGAAACATCATGAATAATCAAGGAAAAACCGATATGTCTTCCCAGATAATCATAGAGTGTGGTGAGTGTATTTTCCGTATAGAAAATTCTCCCCGATGCCGACATACGTCTGCTTTCGTAGTACAGTTCTCCGTTGCCGACCGCTTGAGTTAAGAAACTCCCCGTCGAGCCGCCGATTCTGCCCGTCTCATCGGATACAGGCTCGAGTATTCCCACATGACGACCAATGACCATATCGGCATCGTACTCGAACGTGCGCTCTGCACCATGATTCCACGAAACGATGGTGCCATATGTATCCAACTGAATGAAGGCGTATTGTTGAACATTTTCGATGATAAGTCGTGCGATGCGCTCACTTTCGACAAGGCGCTGCTGAACGGCTTTCTGTTCGGTTCTATCAATACAGATGAAGACATATTCCTCAATGTTTTCATCTTCTTTGCGCTGCCCGACGACAATGACCGAAGCCGGAAAAGATTTCCCTCCCAGTGTGCGCATGGTACAATCACCTTTCCAGGTGTCGTGGTCGCGGACAGCAGGGAAAATCAGATTGTCCAAAGTGCTTGGGTCATCAAAAAAATCGTAAGGAGTAAATGTGCGGTCTTTTGCCTCGGAAATTTCTAAACTGTGCAGGGCATCGGGATTGAAATAATAAATAGAAGTCGTGTTGGCAAGCATGAGAATACCGGGGGCGTTTTCCAGCATCAGCGCCAAGCGCTGCTGATGCTTGCCGATAGCACTCTGAGCACTAATGTCCTGCATAATAGAGATAATGAACGATACCTCTCCCGTGTCGTTCAATAGGGGAATAAGCCGACGCTGAAATAATCGTCTGCTATCCGAAGGATTAGAGAAGGTAATCGTGAAGGTCTGTTCGTGCTTTGTTTCGATAACGATGGAATACGACTTAACGAGTTCTTGTGCTTGCGCCGTGGGGAAACATTCCATCGGTGTATGGTGCAAAAACAAATCAGGATGAAATCCCAAGTCCTGATATTCTTTGCAGGCTGCCTCGTTCAGGTAATGAAAGGTAAATTGCCCATTGTCGTAGCGAATGAGCTTGATAGCATCGCTCACATAGCGCATAGATTGTGCCAAGAGCATAGCAACATCAGGAGACAACGAAGCATCGCTGCTACCAAATCCGTTAGAGGTCAACGGTGGTTGTGTACCATTGGTGTCACTATAAGAAGTATCCATACCTTCTTTGGAAACAGGTGTTCCCATAGAGGCGCTTACTTCTAATGGTGGCACAGG
>JANYDO010000381.1 GCA_025363605.1 Candidatus Kapaibacterium sp. | reverse complement strand
GAAAGGCGCATAAAATCTAAATCCCCCGTTCCCCCTTTATCAAGGGGGCGAATGAGTAAGACTCGATACATCATGCAGTTACGCTTAACTTAATGACATTGGGCTTTACGACATATTTTCATAACGGAATCTTCACAGCGTTTCAGAGAATAAATCGTATGGGAATAACGACGACGCTGTGAACGGGTTTGTTATTGCGCAGAGCGGGTGTAAATGCGCATTTACTGACAGCATCGAAAGCGCTGCGTACAAACGGCGTGTAGCCTTCTTGCGGCTCACCGATATAATTCATCCGTGTAATTTTTCCTTCCGCGTTGAGATAGACAACAATATTTACTTTTCCGCTTTTACCATCACTGAGAGCGCTTTTGGGATAGCTCAGTTGGGCGGACAATTCTTTCGCGTCATACTTTGCGGGCGTGTAAGTGTACTGGGTATTGCTTTCGCTCATCAGGTCGCTCAGGCGCACATAATGGAGCGATTCGGGCTTTGTTTCTTCGGCATCCTCTGTTTTTTCAGAACGTGCAGAGAGATGTGCAGAGGGTGGTGCAACGACCGAGGGCGACTGTTCTTTTGCCAATGTACCGCTTACTTGGTTTTGTGCAAGGCTGCGCGTAGCAAAAGCAAGAAGCAGTCCGGCGGTAATCAACGATGCAGTTAGTGTGCGTGCGTGGGCGGACGGGTGTTGAATATGCGGTTTCATAATAAACCTCTCCATTTGTCAAACAAGTGTTACTTACAGTGGCAAATATAGAGAAAAGATTATGAATGTTCGATGATTTTTTAATGAAAAACAATGTTATTTTAATAAATGTAAAATAAATACAGAATATATTTAAGTAAAAAGTATATTATTTTTAATAATAAACTGCCTGCTCTATAAAAAGTATGTTCGTACATAGTACGCGACAAGAACGCCGTAAGCCTATTCAATGCTCATGTTTACAAACAAGGAGTTGCATCCCTTGGTATAAAATGACTATTCAAAGTAGGCAATCTGAAATCCGCCGCAGAGCCGTAATGCCTTCTAGCTGTTTCTGCGGCGCGTTCTTTGCAAAAACTTCTGTCCTTCGTGAAAAAAGCGTATTTTAGTGACTGTTACAGCTTGAAATCAAGCAGTCTGAACTCAATATGCAAACTAACCGATTTCTTCAGCATTACTCAACATCATGTACAATCACATCAAAACCCAAGACCCTGAGCTTTTTCGCGCTTTAGAAGGCGAATACGAGCGCCAAAGCGACAAACTGGAGCTTATCGCCAGCGAAAATTACGCTTCGCCAGCCGTGCTGGAAGCGCAAGGTTCGCTGATGACCAACAAATACGCCGAAGGCTATCCGGGCAAGCGCTACTATGGTGGCTGCGAATGGGTGGACGTGGCAGAAAATCTCGCCATTGACCGCGCAAAAGCACTCTTCGGCGCAGAATATGCAAACGTACAGCCCAATAGCGGTTCGACGGCAAATATGGCGGTGTATTACAGTTTTATCAAGTTCGGTGATACCGTTTTGGGTATGGATTTGTCGCATGGTGGACACCTTACGCACGGTTCGGCAGTCAATTTTTCCGGTAAGTTCTATAACTTCATTCCCTACGGACTCAACAAAGAAACCGAACAAATTGATTACAACGTCGTGGCTGACCTTGCGAAAAAGAACAAACCGAAAATGATTACCGTTGGCGCATCGGCATACTCCCGTAACATTGACTACAAAGCATTTCGCGAAATTGCTGATTCGGTTGGTGCGTTTTTGTTTGCCGACATTGCGCATCCGGCGGGCTTGATTGCAAAAGGACACCTAGATACGCCCATTCCTCACGCACACGTGGTGGCTTCTACGACGCACAAAACCTTGCGCGGACCGCGCTCCGGTGTGATTTTTCTCGGTAAAGATTTTGAAAACCCGTTTGGACTGACTGCCCCAAAATCCGGCAGAACCAAGATGATGAGCGAAGTCATTGATTCGTGGGTCATGCCTGGCATTCAAGGCGGACCGCTTATGCACGTTATTGCCGCGAAAGCTATCGCCTTCAAAGAAGCGCTCACCGACGACTTCAAAGAATACACCGCGCAAATTATTCGCAATTCGCAAGCGCTCGCTGCCGCTCTTATCTCACGTGGCTATAAAATAATCTCTGGTGGCACGGATAATCACTGTATGCTTGTGGACTTGCGGAACAAAGGCGTTACGGGTAAACAAGCAGAAATCGCACTGGACGCAGCCGGAATCACTTGCAACAAAAACATGGTTCCCTACGACGACCAGCCGGCGCTTGTTACCTCCGGTATTCGCTTAGGTACGGCTGCCATCACGACGCGCGGCATGATGCAGAGCGATATGGAGACCATCGCGGGTTTGATTGACCGCGTTATCGCCGCCACCGGCGACGAGGCAAATCTGAAAGCCGTCAAAAACGACGTAAAAGCGCTCTGCGCAGGATTCCCGCTTACGTCGGAATTGCCGCACATCAACAACGCTGCGAACGGCTTTTTGAGCGGTAATCCCGTGTTACAAAGTGGTCTCGACCGCTTGCAATCAGGCGCGGCAGTGGCAGCCGAAACAGCAGGAAGTTTGCTGGAAAAAATTGGTGGCGAATTGAAAACAGCTTTCAAAAAGTAATTTTTTTTGTCCCGCAAACAATCCGGAAAGCCTCCATGATTACAGCTACCCTCAACCTCGCTCCCATCGGCATTCTCAGCGATGAAGCGCTTTTGCGACTTTCTTCTGCAAATAAGGTACTGCATCTGGAACGCAATCCAAAAGGAGAACTTGTTATTATGTCGCCAACCGGATTTGGTACAGGAAAAAGAAATAACCGTATTAGCTATCTTCTTGAGCATTGGAATCAACAGACGAAAGCTGGCGAAACAGCAGACTCTTCAACGGGATTTCGTTTGAATAATTCTGCCGTTCGTTCCCCCGACGCGTCATGGATTTCGCATGAGCGCATTGCTACGCTTACGCCGGAACAACTGGACGGTTTTGCGCCGATTTGCCCCGATTTTGTCATCGAACTTATGTCGAAAACTGACCGCCTTTCGGAAGCACAAGAGAAAATGCAGGAGTGGATGGAAAACGGTTGCCGCTTGGCATGGCTCATCAATCCTTACGAGGAGCGAGTGTACGTGTACCGTGCAGACGGAACATTGAGATTTGTGGAAAACTTTGATTCCACACTCTCCGGCGAAGATGTTTTGCCCGGATTCACACTGGAACTGAGCGTTCTGCGTTAATATATCCGCAGCAACAATTATGTATCAGCCAAAAGGTAACTGCTTTCTCTCGCAGAAAAACAGTTGCCTTTTGCATTTGTGGGAAATGTCGTAGTTTTGTCAAAGGTAGTTCACCCTTTCACCCATTCTATTCGGCAAATATCAATGCGTACAATTCTTCTTCAACACGGTGAAGACGGTTTCATTACCGCAGAGTGTCCTAGCTTGCCCGGCTGCATTTCCCAGGGTGCTTCGCGCGAGGAGGCAATTGCAAATATCCAAGATGCAATTGCCCTCTACATCAAATCCATGCGGGAAGATGGTGAACTTGTTCCCCCGGACACGATTGAATATCTAAGCCTTAATATGGTGGAGTCGGCATGAGTCATCATTTGCCGACGCTTTCCGGTCAGGAATGTGTCAAAATCTTGATGCGGTGCGGCTTTCTTGTTCACTCACAATCAGGCAGCCATATTATTCTCGTTCGCGCTTCAACTTCGCCTAGTTCGCCTAAAAAACGTATCAGCGTACCGAATCATAAAGCTCTGGCTATCGGCACTCTACGTTCCATTATCCGTCAAGCGGGGCTGACACTCAATGAATTTCTTGCGCTTTTGTGATTTTCATACTTTCAACCACTTCTCTTCAGGGACGACACATATGACGTTTCAACGTACACTGTTCTCTCAATGTGCATTTTTTCTGACAAGCCTCTTTTTTTCTTATACCCTCCAAGCCCAGCAATCATCCCTTCGCGGCAAAGTCGTGGACAAGCGCACGGGCGAAACTGTTTCCGGCGCTCGTGTGCTGCTTGCACCCGAAGGAAAACCCCGCGAGACACAAGGTAAAATCACGCCTCGTGACGGTTCGTTTGAATTTACCGACTTGAAGCCCGCCACCTATCGCATCACGATTACCGCACCGCTCTACAAGCCACTTTCCCGCACGGAAACCATCGGCGAAACCATGACTTCTATTGAGCCGGAGCCGACCGTTTTTGCGCTTACGCCCGACGTGCGTGGGCTGGAAGAAGTCGTCGTAACAGGTGTTGCCTCGCGGACACAAAAGAGCGTTGCCGAAATCGCTGTCTCCCGCGTGGATGCTGCCGCACTGACGGAAACGAACACGTACCAAGACTTGACGCAACTTCTGGCGGGGAAAGTCGCCGGAGTGAGTATTGCTCCTGCTTCCGGCAATGTAGGCGGCGGTGTGCGCTTTAATGTGCGCTCCGGCGGCGGCTTGTACGGCACAGGGCAGCCCGTGATATTTGTAGATGGTGTGCGCTTTGACAATAGCGAGTTTGGCTTTTTTGCAGGCGGGCAGCTTCCCTCCAGCCTTGCCGACCTCAATCCCGAAGATATTCAAAGCGTGGAAGTGCTCAAAGGTCCCGCTTCATCGGCTCTCTACGGCACAAGTGGTTCTAATGGTGTGGTGCTTATCAAGACAAAGCTCGGCAGCCGAAAAGCTGCGCTGAACAAATTTACCATCGAAGCAAAAGCAATTACCGGCTGGAACGAGCCGTCGCGCCTCTATACCGAGCAGCAAGCACTATCCTTCCGCGAAGCAAATGCACTTTTGCGCCGCGGCAATCTGACGCAGTTCAGCGTTGGCATGAGTGGTAATGCAGGGTTTGTGAATTATTATGCCTCAATTGACCGCCGTCAAGAACAAGGTATCATCGCCCAAAATGCGCTTGAACGCACGTCGTTTCGGGCGAATGTGGAAGTATTTCCGAGCGAAATTATGTCCGTGAAATTGAACACGAATTTTGTGACGAGCAATATTCTCACGCCGCAGAACGATGATAATGTTTATGGATTACTGAATAACACGCTTGGCTTCCGTCCTGAAAACGTCTATTCTAACGCTTTCGGGAGCAATCGCCCGCCGAATGCACAACGGGCACTGGAAAGCGTCGAAAATTCCGCCTTCACGCAGCGCTTTATTGCTTCGGCTGAAATTTTATTGAAACCACTTGCGGGCTTGACACTGCGCGGTGTGGCGGGATATGACGGCGCAAATAATCAGTTCCGCGATTTCTTTCCGGCAACGTATCCGTATATCCGCATCACCAATGGGAAACGCGACCTTGAGTATCGCCGCTTGGAGCAATTTACCGTTGACCTTAATGCCGCCTACAACGCGCAAATACTGGATGATGTGCAATCTACCACTATCGTAGGAATGCAGCTTTTCGCCCGCACAAGCAGAGGCTTTGACCTCGCGGCACAAGATTTTGCAACGACTCTCATCGAAGACGTAGAAACGGCGCGTAATTTCGTAGCGGCAAACGAATCCTTCCGCGAAGACCGCGAGGCATGTGTGTACGTGCAAGAGGAATTGAACTACAAAGGCGCATATTTCCTATCCTTTGGTGTTCGCAACGATTACGCCAGTTCCGTTGGACCCGAAGCCCCCACGATTTTCTACCCTCGCGCCAGTGCTGCCGTGCGCTTGGATAAAATGGGCGTTTTGCCTGAAGAAATCAATCTTGCCAAAGTGCGTGTCGCTTACGGGCAGTCGGGACAACTTCCGTCTTCGCTGGACGGCGTGGCGCGGTATTGGGGCAGCATTCAGTCCGGTTACGGCGTGGGCGCTCTTGTGCAGCGTATCGGTAATCCCGCTGTTCAGCCGGAACGCATTGCCGAACTGGAATTTGGGCTGGAAATGGAATGGGAAAATCTCTACGGATTCGATGCAACCTACTATCTGCAAAATGCCAGTAATTCGATTGTTGATTTTTTCAACTCACCTTCCACAGGGCTGACAGTTTCGAGCTTCCCGCGCAATGTTGGTCGTATTCGCGGTTGGGGCTTTGAATCAGGTGTTTATGCAACTCCCTTGCGCACTGCCAGCACAGAACTACGATTTAATGCCGTTTTCAACTATGCTGATAACGTCGTGGAAGATATTGGTGGCGTAGCACCGTTATTTGCTGGTGTGGGGAGAAATGTAATTATGCCCGGGCAACGTCGCTCGGCATTTTATCTTTTCCGCGTGCTGGAGCCTCGCTATCTGGCAGACGGCAACTATGACTACGCGCAAGGTCCGAAGATAGATTCTGTGCGCTCATTTACGGGAGCTTCCGTGCCGATTGTGACGGGTTCGCTCAGCGTGTCGTTTCGTTTTTTGAATGATTTTACCTTTTCCGCAATGGCTGAAACAGCGCTTGGTCACTCGCTTTACAACAACTCGCGTATGCTTTCGACCAATCCGGCGCGGGGCAACAATCTCGAATACAACACGCTCGCCACGCAGCTTGGGCTTCCCGGTAATGCCGCCCAACCCTCGTCAATACGTGCTTTGCCCGCAGTCGAAGGCGTACAGCGCCTTACTCCGAACACGTCCGAATACCGCGCGGCAGCACAGCGATTCGCTTTGCTTGACCATCGCCAGTTCTACAACGGCGTAGAGCCTGCGGACTGGGTGCGCTTACGCGAAGTGAGTTTGAGCTATAACGCCACGAATTTTTTGCGTGGTCTTGTGGGAAGTGATGTGCTTAAAAGCCTGATTCTCACTGCTTCGGCAAGGAATCTTGCGCTCTGGACACGCTACTCCGGCGTGGAAGTGGAAGTCTCGCGCGACGGCTCACGCAGCCTATCGCGCGGACTGGACAACTACACGCTTGAACAGCCGCGCGTCTTCAATTTTTCGCTTTCGGTAGGATTCTAATTTTTGAACAACAAGGAATTATCATGCTGCACATTCTCTTCGCAAATATCTCTTCGGTATGGAAAACCATTATTCGTGGTGGCACGGACATTTTTGTCTGTGTTCTTTGCCTCATCTGCGCTTCCTGTTCAGGTTTTGTGCAGGATATTCGCCGCCCGATTGACCTTATCACTGATGATGCGCTGAACACTGAATCGCAAGCCGATTTCCTTATTCGCGGCGTACAGGCTCAGTTCTCGGAATCCTATTCGGATGCAGCGCTGTATGCAGGTGGGCTTTCGGATGAATTATTTTTTGATTCTCGCACGGGTGCAGGCGGACTGGTCGTGTACGAAGAAGTGGACAATGCGCTCACCATAGACCGCTCCAATACAACGCTCATCACGGCGCAAAACCGTCTGGGGCGCTATCGCTTTCATGCGGACGACATCGCGCAGCGAGCCGAAAAAATTTCGTTTACGCTCGATTCGTCGCACCGCCGAATGGCGTTTCAAGGCTTTTTCCACGGTGCTGTTGCCCGCTATTTTTATGCGGCATACGTCGGAATCAACAAGCAACAAGGCGGCGGCGTGATTGACAACGGCGCGTTTATTCCATCCTCTGCCATGAACGATTCAGCATTGGCAAAACTGACTCTTGCCTCACAAAACATGACTTCGGCATACGAAACGCGGCTTGTCAGCACGTTCGCGGCGCGTATTCACCTTATGGAAGGTCGGTTTGCAGCAGCGCAGCAAGCCGCACAGAACGGTCTTCGCAAAGGAGACGCATCTTTCCAAGCGCTCTTTAATTTGGTTTCTTCCAATCAACTCTGGCTGAATGCGGGTTTGGGTCGTAACGTTTATCTTCCGGCGCGGCGCTTCGATACGCTCTATCTCCGGCAAGACCCGCTTGATACGGTGCGCATCAAGTTACGCGGACCCACGACGCGCTCCGGATTTACGTTTTATACGCAGACCAAATATGCCGCACAAGATTCGCCCATGCCATTTTTGACGTGGCAAGAAAATGAACTGATGCTTGCTGAATGTGAATTGCGTCTTGCGGATAATGCAGCCTCGGCGCTTACCCGCATCAACACTGTTCGCACGTCTTACACAGGGCTTCGTGCCTTACCTGCCGGAACAGCCGCCACGCTCGACCTCATTTATACCGAGCGTGACAAAGAACTGTTCCTGACGGGCATGAGAATCATTGACCAGCGCCGATTCAATCGCTGGCATTTGCGCCCCGATACGTGGCGCTATATGCCGATTGTGCAGCCGGAGATTAATAACAATCCTAATTTGCCGCCGTTGGTGAGGGACTAGAGTCGGCAACGACAGAAATTGAACCGTTTGTCCGATTATAGCCCTGTGTCAACTTTTATCATCTGTTTTTTCTGAGAAATGGCAAAGACAACTGAATTTTCCCTATCCGTACACGAAATTGAAGCTTTCCTTGACCAGCTTCTGGGTAAAAAAGGTATCCTTCGTGAATGCTACGAGCGAACGCTGAAAGGCGGCATAACCTATAAAGAGAAGCAAAAAGACCGTATGCTCTCGCAGTTTACGGCTGTTGAAGCAGAACTGTTTCAGTTCTGTTTTAAGCACCGCAAAAACGATTTTGCCAAGTCTTTTCTCATCCCGACTCTTCAGGCTCACGCCGAGCACGACGAGCGCTGCTCTGCCTATTTGCAACTGCCGGATAAATTCCAAACTTCCCTGACACTGGTGGTGCGGATGATGGGGCATATTTTTTCAAACCAGGAAATCTTTGACACGTTCTGCCGTCTCGTGCCGGAAGAACTCGTGCAAGCGCTTCGCATTCTTTGCTTCGATGTAAAACGTTGCAGTGTAAAGGTTTTAGAGCAAAAAATCAACGTAAATATCATTGTTTACACGAAAGAAAGTTACAATAGCTATTCTGTCAACTACATCACGACTTTTGCGCCATTCATGTTTGTAAATGGTCATTATGATTTTTTAGTAGGCAGCTACAGCCAGTTCATAACTCTACCGCCAAAGGTGCATAATGTCTTGCGCGAACGCTTTCTTCATGGTCTGCCTCCCGCACTCCAGCCAATGCAACACGACCCGACGACAAGCGACGATGCTCTTTTGCACTATGCCACCGAAGAAACGTTTCCGTTCACTGCCGATATGATGATGTCGTACATTGCAGCCGGAAAAGTTGAACTCAAAGGAAGCGCAACGCCAAAGCCGACCAAAAGCTCCTTACGCCAAATGTCCACAATGTGCGAAGTAAGAGAATTTTTCTCTAAAGAACACCAAGAATATAAAGAACTGGACACCCTCGCAACAGAAATGCTCTATTATTTTCTGAAACCAATAGCAAACACGAAAACTCCTCCGCTTGGCATTGAGGTTGTTCAAAAATGGTTTGAGCGGTACAGTGCAGGGAAGTATGTCTTAGCGGATGGGATTTTGAGCTTTCTCAAGAGTAATTCCCAATACCGAGAAGTCCGTACTGAAAAGCAACTCATCGAACTTCTCGGTCAACTGGACGTGCAGTCGTGGTACGATGTGGAAAGCCTTCTGGAACACGCTCACCGATATAAAGATGCTTTTGCCATTATTGATGAAGACTATTTTGATAGTCAGTTCTATATTGTGCCCACCGCAGAATTTACGCAGGAAAACCCTTACGATCGAAATCGCTACCTGCATTCTGCGGATTATTTTGATGCCGTATTAACTCCCTATCTCAAGGGAACAATGTTTCTTTTTGCCGTAATGGGGCTGGTGGAAATCGTCTATAATGTTCCGATGAATCCGATATTGCAAAATGGCGCAAAGCCCTATTTGTCGCCTTACGATGGCTTACAGGCTGTGCGCGTAACGGCACTAGGTAAGTTTATCATTGGCGAGGCAAAATCCTATATTCCACCTAAACCGCAAGTGCAGGCAACGGAGTTTTCTGTCTCTTTCGATGAGAACCGCCTGCTCGTGATCCTTCACGCCACCGACAAAAAGCGACAAATGTACATGAGTGATTTTGCCAAAGCTATCGCGCTTGCCACTGCCGCAGCAAAAAAGCAAGAACATACCGATAGCGCCGAAGCAAGCACATCGGAGCAGTCATCGCCACGCACATATTACAAAATGAATTACGCGGAGTTTCTGGCAGACTGTCGGAAGCGGTCAGACGTGGAAAAGAAAATTGAGCGTTTCCGTACATATATAGTCGGTCATACCGATCCCTTGCCACGCATCTGGGAGAGTTTTTTTACCGAACTTCTCGCAAAAGTAGAGCCGCTTCGCCCACAACCAACTCTCGTGATGTTTTCTGTCAAGCCCTCACCGGAGCTAATGCACTTGCTCACGCACGACCCGCAGCTGCGCGAAATCGTCCACAAAGCCGAAGGTTACCATATTTTTGTGAAAGAATCAAATGTGTCCATTCTCACCAGACGATTGCGTGAGTGTGGCTACCTTATGTCGTTGTGAAATTTCGACTTCCGACATTTTCTTGCTTGATTTCTTCCTTGTCAATTACTTTTTCTGACCCTTATTTTTCATTCTATGACTACCCAGTTCAGCGACCTTTTGCACCAATTACGCCGCACACCCAGTACTGAAACGGCTTTGAAGGCTGTGCAAGCGGTATGTTTCCAAATTTCTTTCGATGAGTATGGCGCATATCTGCGCGTCGTCAACCGCAAGGGCGAAGAAGTGGAGGCTGACTACCGTGCATATTCCGGCACTGACCGCAGTTTGCTCAAAACTTTGGATACCATCAAAGAGCGAAACGGCTTCGTGATTGATTGGGATAAACCCACCAGCATAGGAGACCGCGTGTACCTTGCCGAAAACGACTTTTTGCTCTGGCAATTGCGTGGTCTGCCGAATCTGGTGGATATAGATTTGCGCCCCATTGCTTTTCATGAACGTACCGACGGGCAAACAGCGCACGTATTGGCGAATATCGAACATGATACCGTGCATGAGTCCACACAAGACTCTCCCACCGAGCGCTTGAAAGCGAACATTATTCTTAATGCCGATGGTGTGCTTTATTCTTCGCCAATATTTCTGACCGAACACGCAGCACTTATTGAAAAGCACCAAGACCCTACGCCGGAAGGCTTACCGTCAGGCGGCAGTCTTGAAATTGTCGAAATTGCGCCTATTGGCGAGGCATTCACCGTACTGCCACGCTTCGAAACGCTACTTCTACGGCAAGACGTAGAGCGGTATCTGTCGCTTTTGCTGTCGTATTTCCCGGCGATGCGAATTCGCTTTGAGGATTTTCGACGTCCGGCGGAGCAAGCCGAAACGCTGCATACCGCTCCGGCACTTATCTTCGAGAAAGTGGATGAAGACAACACGCTTTATCTGCGCGTTGCTGCTACGCTGCCGCAATATCCGCAGTTTGACCCTGATTTTCTTGCCGAGTACGATATTACGCGAATCGTCCGGCTGAACACGTTAGAGCGTACGATTATCGTTAGTGATTTGGCGGGGGAAGTCCTGAGCGCTCAGGTCGAAGAAATTGACAAAATGCTCACAAAATATGCCGCTAAACTAACGGGTAAAGCGGGCAAGAAAGCGCAAGAAACCTATATCCGCGATGGTAAGGTGTTTATTATTCCCAGCGAACTGGCGAAAGAATTTATTCGTTACGAACTGACTTCGCTTGTCGGTTCGTTTACAATTTTGGGTGCAGACAAGCTCAAATCCTACAAAGTTCGCGCCGTGCAGCCCTCATTAAACCTACGCTTGTCGAGTGGGATTGATTTTCTGGAGGGCGATGCGTCATTGGAAATTGAAGGCGAATCTTTTTCGCTCTTCGATGCACTTTCGCAATATCGCAAAAACTCCTACATCACGCTTGCCGACGGCACACAGGCTATCATCAACGAGCAGTATTTATCCAAACTGGAGCGTATTTTTACCAAGCAAAAAAACAAGGTGAAGCTCTCTTTCTTCGATCTGCCGCTTGTGGAAGACCTTATTGACGAAAACATTTCGGCAAGCGCCTTCCAAGCCTCACGAGAGATTTTTCAGGGCTTCAATCGTCTTGCCGAACAAAAAGTAAAACTCCCGAAAGTACAAGCCACACTGCGCCCCTATCAAGAACAAGGCTATAAGTGGCTTCAATACTTGTACGCAAACAATCTCGGTGGTTGCCTCGCCGACGACATGGGATTGGGCAAAACATTGCAAGCTATCACCCTGCTGACGGAAATTTACCCGAAAGAAAAACGCCCAACGCTGGTCGTCATGCCGAAAAGCCTGCTCTTTAACTGGGCAGCGGAATTAGAAAAATTCAGCCCGAAACTTACTTTCTACACTTACTACGCAAACACCCGCGACATCAAGGAAGCACAGGAGTCGCAACTTATTTTGACTACCTATGCCATGCTGCGCAACGACATTGAGACGTTCAAGGAGATAGATTTTCACGCCGTGATATTGGACGAAGCCCAAAATATCAAAAACCTGCAATCGCAGACCTCCAAAGCTGTGATGCTCTTGAAGTCGCAAAAACGCTTTGCGCTCTCCGGTACGCCCATTGAAAACAACTTAGGCGAACTCTACGCGCTCTTCCGCTTTCTCAATCCCGCCATGTTCGGCTCGGCAGACGATTTTACCGCCCGTTACGGCACACCGATTCAGAAATACAGTGATAACGATGCCATTGCCGACTTGCGCAAAAAAATCTATCCCTTTATTCTTCGGCGATTGAAGAAGGATGTACTCACTGAGCTTCCGGGCAAAATTGAGCAAACGCTCCTTGTAGATATGAGCGCCGAACAAGCCGAACTCTACGAATCGCGCCGCCGTTACTACTACGACACCGTGCGCAGTCAGGTGAAGACACACGGCTTGCAAAAATCCCAGTTCGTGATATTACAGGCGATGTCGGAATTGCGGCAAATCGCCTCTATTCCTGAGTCGCAGACCGACGGCGCAATCATCTCGCCCAAGCGCGAGGCACTAATGGAACAGCTTACTGATGTCGTCTCCAACGGACGCAAGGCGCTCGTCTTTGCGAACTTTCTGGCAGGCGTGGAAGCCATTGCCGAAGAGTGTGAGAATGCCGGCATACGCGCACTCACCATGACCGGAGCCACACGTGACCGCAAAAGTCTTGTGGATGCTTTTCAGAACGACCCCGATGTGCAGGTTTTTATTATGACGCTGAAAACAGGTGGTTTGGGCTTGAACTTGACTGCCGCCGACACGATATTCCTTCTCGACCCCTGGTGGAATGTGGCTGCCGAAACGCAAGCCGTTGACCGCGCTCACCGCATGGGTCAGACAGGTACGGTCTTCGCCTACAAACTGGTGGCACGCGGCACGATTGAAGAAAAAATCTTGCAGTTGCAAGAGAAAAAGCGAGCGCTTTTCGATGCCGTCATCTCCAGCGATACCGCATCGCTTAAAGCGCTCAACGACGACGATATTGAATTTATGCTGGGTGCGGACGGAGGTGCGCGATGACATCGCAAGAACAATTACTTCAATCAATATTTGGCAAATCAAATCAGCCGCATTTTGTCAAACCTGAGCCAAATCCCCATGATGATTTGCGGGCAGAAATTGACAAGATGTATAAGAAAGTGGAGCTGGATACTCTCTTCAAGGAGTACCTCGCTCCTTTGATACGCAAAAAATCTAATCAACACAAAGGGTTTGAGCAGTTTTTACCAATGCTTCAGCCCGGACCTAAGCCGATGAAGCCCGAATTAGTACATCTCTGGGCGACGATAGTGGAAAGTGCAGAACTCTTCGGTGTGCTGCTGAGCCAACTTTCTGAGCCGGTACGCGAAGTGTTGAATTTACTACTCTATGAGTACAATGCCGGTAAATTTCACGTCCTTGAAGAGGCAGTACCGAAAGCAAAAATTGATTCGCGGATCACGTTTTTGCGGTATCATCGCGGTGAAAAGCCAGTAGAGCCGGAATTTTCTTTGTTTGCCTGCACCAATGGCGACGAAGAATCTGTCGAGGGCAAATACTATACGGTTTTTGCGTTGTTTTTGCCGCCTCTGGTGCGCCAGAAACTGCGCCAATACTTGCCCGTACCCGCAAATTTCACGATACAGCCCCTTGATGAGTCTCCGAAAGCCGAGTTCCACTACAATGCCGAAGCCTCTGCCGTACAAGTGGCAGAGCTGGTTTCTCGCTTCATTTTGGGGCATCGTCTGGAATACGATGCCGCAGGGAAGAAACCGCTCAAAGCCTCATTGAAAAAACTTCAGGCTTATAGCGGGTTACAGGAGTTTTATCCACGGGTGAATAAAGACTTGGAGTTTTTAGCGACCGAGCTTTTGGTAAACATTGCTCAGGCAGAATTGAACGTCATCAATAGCAGTAGTGACTCAGCGAATGGCCTGGGTGTTCTGCGGGCATGGCTGAGAAACTATGCAGATGGTAGTCTTCGGGGCTTTTTTGCTTTGGAAAGTATTCTTTTCCATATCAAAGTAAGCAGCAGTTATTATGGAGATACCATAGCCGAAATCAATCGTGGGCAGCCCCTGCTGGATGTGCTTGTAGGCATTCCTTTGGGAAAATGGGTGAAGGTGCGGAATCTTCTGCGCGTCCTAAAATTGAATGAAGAGAGTTTTTATCCCATCTCGACGCTTGATGCAAAGAAAAAGCTCTATATTCCCGTTACAAAAGAATATGGAGCAGAGAAAGATTTTATTCATACCCCCGATCTTTATGATGAAGCCATCACGATGCCGTTTCTAAAGGGAAGTCTGGCGCTGCTGGCTGCAATGGGTATCGTGGAAATGGTGTTCAGCAATCCCGCCAATAATTACCAACGACGGGAAAAATCGTATTTGTCAGTCTTCGACGGTATCAAAGGTGTTCGCCTAACAGCACTGGGAGAGTATTTGCTGGGAAAAAGCAGCGAGTATAACGTCGCGCAGACCAGACAGGATGCAGAAGGAGTTCTCACGCTCGACGAGCACCGCTTACTGGCGAAGCTCTCGGCAAAAAATTCACTCTTGGAGCTTCAATTACAAGACTTCATGCGCCCTATCGCCTCGGTCGAACAATCAAGTGGAGCAATACTATACAAAATGGACTATGCTTCATTTTTGAAAGAATGCCGCGACAGAGACGACGTGTCTGTAAAAATTGCTCAATTTAAGAGTGAAATTAGTGCAAAGCTGCCGCCTGTCTGGGAGCGCTTTTTCGCAGAGGTACTGCATCGTATCGAACCCTTTACCGAAGAATTGCAGTATCGTGTCTTTACATTGCCACCGTCGCAAGATTTGATGAAACTTCTGACCCAAGACGAGGTGCTAAAAAAAATCATCATCAAAGCCGAAGGCTATAAAATTCTTGTACCCAAGCGGGAAATCGCCACACTGCGCAAGCGCTTGGAGAAGCATGGATACTTGTTTTCGGGGAAATAGCTCAACAAGTAAATCGCTCCCGGCGGCTGGCAATATCTTGTTGCTCAGCAAGCCGCCGGAAAGCAGATTTGGCGAAAGAGTTTTCCAGATTTTATGCTAATTCTTCGACGGTTTGTTCTTGCGGTAGGAACTTCGGATTCACACCAAGCGTTCGTTCCAAGAATGCAATCACCCCTTCAATATCCGACGGCGAAGAGCGATAGCCGATATATCCGTCGGGGCGAATGAGGTAGAGAGCCGTTGTAGTGGAGACTTCATAGCGCTCGTGGGCTGTTTGGGCTGAATCAAGCAAGAGGAGTGTACCGTCATTGCCCAATATTCCATTGCTGCTGTCACCCATCGCAATATAGCGGATGTCGAGCATCGCGCCGTAGTCCTCACGCAGTTCGTGTGCAATGCGCCGAAGATTGCGCAGATCTGCTTCGCTGGGATTTGTGCCCGTAAAAAGCAGCGCAATGTGGCGAATATCCTTGTACACCTCGAATAACCGCTCTTCTGCGCCGCTTTCGTGATTGGTCAGCACAGCATCCGGCGCACGGTCTCCCGCTTCCACATCACCACCGCGACCATGCCAGTTCTGCGCTACAAAACCCGTATCGCGGTAATTGATGTTCAGTTCGCCCATCGTGCGCATCATTTTTTCTTGTACCATTTCTGTTCCGGCTACAAGCGGCACGAGGCGATTGCGAATCTTTTGCATAAGCGGGTTGCGTATGGTTGCGCCTTTGGTCATGCGGTCTGTGGCTTTCAGAAGGTCGCTGGCAATCGGTTCGCGCTCTTCGTGGTAGCTTTCCAGCAATTTCTCCCCAGCCAAGCCTTTTTGCACTGAAGCAATCTTCCATGCCAGATTGTATGCGTCTTGTATGCCTGTGTTCATACCCTGTCCGCCCATCGGACTGTGGATGTGAGCGGCATCGCCGCAGAGAAATACTCGCCCGCTTCGGTATTGGTCAATTTTGCGATGATGAATGCGGAATGCTGATAGCCAGTGCGTTTCGGTGATAGTGAGCGCAAAAGGAGCGCGTTTTTGGACGACTTCTTGTACTTGTTCAATGGTTGGCGCTTGAGGGCGTTTGTCCGTTGGTTCTCCCGTGTCAACATTCATGGCAAGCCTATACACGCGGCGTTCAGGATAGAGCGGAAACATCATCATCAGTCCGTCGGGATGGAAAATAGTATTAATCTCATTTGTCGGCAGTTCATTGTCAAGCGTTACGTCTGCCGCCCAGAATGCTTCTTTGTAAGTATCGCCGCCAAACGACAATCCCAGCGATTGACGAATCGTACTACTTGCGCCATCGCAAGCTATGATGTATGCGGCGTGTACCGTCTCCTGCGTTCCGTCAGCGCATTGCAGCACGGCTTCGATGCCGTCTGCGTTTTGGGTAAATTTCAACAGTTCTTTCGGGCGCTCTACTGCACCACCTTGTTTCGCCAGATGCGCCATAAGAATCCGCTCGGTGTGACTTTGCGGCAAAATAACACCGAAAGGATAGGGCAAGTCGGAAAGGTCAATGTTGTCGAAGCGGATATGTGCCAGTTGCTTGCCGTCGCCATAGAGATTTACCCCTTTGAGTCGCACACCTTCGGCTAAAAACGGCTCAATAACGCCCATATCCTCGAAAGTTTCCAGCGTCCGCACTTGGATTCCGAGCGCTTTCGAGAATGGTGATGGTGACGGCAGTTTGTCAATAATCCGGCACGAAACGCCGTAGCGCATCAGTTCTGAAGCCATCGTCAGTCCGGTCGGACCTGCGCCGACAACAAGTACATCAATCGTGGATGCAGTATTCATGGCAATGTTCCTTGAAAAAGTTTAAAAAATTATCTTGAATTCAAGAGTAAAGAAGAGCATTTGCCAAAAGAAAAGCCAAATACGATGCCAAAAAATGACGTGAGCTATAACGTTAGATTTAATGCGGGTTGTGGTCTTTTTGTGTGTTGTACATCATCCCAAATTCCCAAGATTTTTTCCCAAACATTGGGGAATTACGGTAAATTCACGGTATTTTGGGAAAACTGTGAAAAGAATACGATTAAGTTCATGGGCAATAATTTTTCGGTAAATCTTGTGGGCAAGGCAGCATGCTGCCTTGTTTCTCATATCGAATTACTTATGTTTTCAGGAACTTACACTCGAAAGAACATCTATGACCACCACGACCATCATGTCGGAAGAAGCACAAATACTTGCTTCGCTCAATATTGCCTTCTCGTCGGTGACGACCCGGGAAGAACTTATCAGTGTGCTTGTGAAACACTTGAAGCCGATATTTCGTTTTGATGTGGCGCTTTTAGGAATGTTGGAGCCGGACCGCAAGCGGATTCGCCTCTTTGCGCACGTTTTTTTGCCGGAGATGCTCCAAAACGATTTTTTTCAACGCTTCCTTCGGCGCACGGTGAAGGTTGCAGATACGCCATTCGAGGCTTTACTCAGTTTCCGCGAGCCTTTTTTGACCACACCGGAATTTGTGGAACAATACTACAATTTTCGTCCATTCAAGATGCTCAGAGCGGTCGGCGGTATTCGGCACGTCATGGCAGCACCGCTCTGGTGCGGACGCGAGGCAGTCGGCTTCCTCAATCTTGCTTCCAGAACCGAACAGAATTTTCAGTCGCGTGATGCCGCGCTTTTCAAGGCATTCACCGACCACGCTGCACTTGCCGTCCGAGCTATCTTTGCGAATGAAAAACTCCGCACGGGCGAGCGAGAACTATCCCTGCAACGCGCTTTGCAAAAAGCAATTCTGCCCGTCAAATCATCTGATGAGTTTGTCTCCGCGCTTGCTACGATTCTCGAAACAGCTATTCCAAGTTCATTCTTCTATGTTGAAATTCGCTCCAAGCAAGGAACAATGCTAAGTCTGATGCTCAGTAAAGACATACGTGGCTCGTGGCAACAGGTCGCAATACCTCGCTATGCCGAATCAAACAACGCTGAATCGAACAACGCTGAATCGAACAACGACGAGAGTGCCGAAAACGTAAGCACAGAGAGCCTTACAAGAAAAAGTGGTTTGCACTTGGGCGAGGAATTTGTTGCGCTGTGTCGCGTAAGCGCTTTGGCACGAATGATGAACGAGAGCTTCGGTGTGGAGTCATTTGTGGAAGTGCCAATGCTTTTGTCCGATGGAGAGCAAGGTTTTATACGGCTTGCCGAGCGCCAACCGTATGGATTTTCCGAACAAGACGAAGAACTTCTGGAACGCCTGCAGCCACATATTGCGCTTGGGTGGATGAGCCTGAAAGCACGATTGGAATTGGAGCGTTTTGCTGACAGCGCTCCTACGAGCGGCACGGTTCACGCGCAGCCCATTCCGCTTCACCTATCCAGTTCTGATGCCGTATTGCATGAACTTTTGCCGGGCGTTATCGGCACAAGTTCGTCGCTGCGCAATACTGCCATTGCTGTTCGGCAGGTCGCGCCGACTGGCGCAACCGTGCTGCTGGAGGGCGAGACCGGTACGGGGAAAGAGCGCATTGCGCGGGCTATTCACGCGCTTTCGCCCCGCGCAGCCAAGCCGTTTGTGGCGCTGAATTGTGCAGCGCTGCCCTCGAATCTGGTGGAATCAGAATTATTCGGGCATGAAAAAGGTGCATTTACGGGCGCAACCGAAAGGCGCATTGGGAAATTTGAAGCTGCTGAGGGCGGAACGATTTTTCTGGACGAAATCGGCGAACTTTCGCCCAACGTGCAGGCGAAGCTACTGAGAACGCTTCAGGAACGAGAATTGGAGCGGGTCGGCGGGAAGGAAACGATTCGGCTGGACGTGCGCGTCATTGCGGCAACAAACCGTAGTCTTGCTGCGGAATCAGCATTGGGGCGGTTTCGGGCGGATTTGTACTATCGGCTGAATGTGTTCCCGATTGTGATTGCGCCACTCCGAGAGCGCCGTGAGGACATTCCTTTGCTCGTGGAGCATTTTGTTCGGCGTTTTTCCGAGCGACTAGGCAAGCATTTCGACAGCGTAGAAGCCGCATCTATGCAAGCCTTGATGAATCATTCGTGGAAAGGAAATATCCGAGAATTGGAAAATACACTTGAGAGGGCTGCTATCATCTCGGAGCCACCTTTGCTGCGTGTGGAAGGCTTGCTTGCGCCGATACCGTCATCGCTGCACAATCCTTCGGGAGCAAATAGTACGCGGAACTTTGGCGAGGACACTGCCCCTCAAGCACAAGTACCGCTGTCAACACTCAACGATGCCGAGCGAGAGCATATTTTACGCGCTCTCAGGCAAACCAACTGGCGCGTGAGCGGTGAAAACGGTGCTGCGGTGCTCTTGAACATGAAAGCCACGACGCTTGAATACCGTATGAAAAAACTGGGCATTCATCGCGGAATGAAAGGTGAAGCGTAGCATTATTTCAAAATTACTCGCCTTGCGACAAGCGCTGCTCGTGCGCGTCCACACGTGGGTTCATCACGCGAAAAAAGAGCTGTGGCAGAAGCGACATCAGCATCATGCCCGGATAGCCGGTCGGCATTTGCGGAGATTCATCGAAAACGCGCAGAGATTGGTAACGCCGAATGGGATTGATGTGGTGGTCTGCATGGCGCTGAAGTTTTATGAGAAGCGTGTTCGTGAGCGCTTCCCGTGCTTCCCACGAATGAGCGGCAGTAACGTTCTCGTAGCGCCCATTCGGTAGTTTACGCCGCGTCAAGCCGTAATGCTCCACGTAGTTTATCATTTCCAGTTCTTGAATGGCGATTGCACTTTGGAACGCGAAAAATGCCGATGCAATCCAGCCAAACGCTAGTGCTAAAGCCACCGCACAAAGAACAGGCAATACTGCGAACCACAGCATTTGATTTCGCCAGTGCAGCGTGGGAATGTTGCGCTTGTGCAGGCGCGAGGTTTCTAGTTCCCACGCGCTTTTCCAGCTACCAATGACCGTACGCGGAAAAAACGCATAAAACGATTCGTTCCGACGCGCCGAAGCAGGGTCTTCCGGCGTGGCAATGCGGACGTGATGACCGCGAATATGCTCAATGAAAAAGTGCATATAGGAAACGCTCATCAGCAGCGCTTTCCCGCAGAACTGCTCGAATTTAGTGGGTTTGTGCAGAAGTTCGTGCGCGAAGTTAATGCCGTTCCCGTTCACAACGCCGATAGAAAGCGCCAGACCGAGCATCTCCCACCATAGCATCGGCTTGGGTTGTGCGCCGATGCACCACGCTCCCCAGACCACAATCGTGAGTTGAACAAGAGCGTACATCACCGTTACAAAGCGAAAACTGATGCGGTGTTCGAGTTCTTCGTAGTCTTCGGC
>JANYDO010000324.1 GCA_025363605.1 Candidatus Kapaibacterium sp. | reverse complement strand
CGTGTATGCGGTTGTGGCTGACCAATCAGCAATGTATCTGGCGCGTACAAAAAGTTTTCCGAAAAATTCAGAATGGGAAGTAACGCTTACCTTCGCAGGCGAGCCGGCAGGGCAGTTTATCCGCGACGTTACGCCTACGCCGCAAATCGTGAGTGTCCGCGAGCATCATTCGTTTATCGAGTTGCCCGCGCTGAATGAAGCACAATCGTACAAAATGCGTGCGTTCGACCCGCGTTCCGGCTATTTCCCCATGAGCTACATGGATTATTCCACGCCAATTGACCAGCCGATTGTCAAGCGCTTTATCACGCGCCATCGTTTGGAAAAGAAAAACCCCGGTGCTGCTAAAAGTGAAGCGGTGGAACCGATTGTCTATTATATTGACAACGCAGCGCCGGAGCCGATTCGCTCCGCACTTTTCGAGGGTGCGACGTGGTGGAATGAGGCATTCGAGGCAGCAGGCTTTATCAATGCATTCCAAGTGAAAATTCTCCCCGACAGCGCCGACCCGATGGACGTGCGTTACAACGTCGTGCAGTGGGTACACCGTGCCACGCGCGGCTGGTCGTATGGCGGCGGCATCACCGACCCGCGCACAGGAGAAATTTTGAAAGGACACGTCACGCTTGGTTCTCTGCGGGTGCGGCAAGACTTTTTGATTGCCTCCGGCATTATTGCCGCCTACGAAGAAGGAAAGCAAGTTCCCGATGCGTTGCAAAAAATGGCGTTGGCTCGTCTGAGGCAGTTGTCGGCACACGAGATTGGTCATACGCTGGGGCTGTCACATAATTTCGCAGCCAGCACAATGGGCACAGAAGGGCGCTCGTCGGTGATGGATTATCCGCATCCGAAGATTGAAGGCGATGCGGCTTCGCCGTCTTCGGGCGCATTTACGCTTCCCAATGCCTACGCAAGCGGTATCGGCGAGTGGGACAAAATTTCGATTGCTTACGGCTACGCAGAATTTCCCACAAGCGAAAAGCAAGCACTGAAAAATATTGTGGACGATGCTCACAAGCGCGGATTCTACTTCATTACCGACGAAGACTCCCGACCTGTCGGCGGCGCACATCCGGCAGGACACCTCTGGGACAACGGAAAAAATGCGATTGACGAACTCACGCGACTGATGAATGTGCGTGCTGAAATTCTGAAACGATTTGGCGCAAATAATATCCCGCAAGGGCAGCCGCTCTCGACGCTCGACGAAACGCTAGTGCCAATGTATTTCTTGCATCGCTATCAAGTCGAAGCCGTGAGCAAAATTCTGGGCGGGCTGGATTACCGCTATGCTGTGCGCGGCGACGGGCAAACAATTACCGCAAGCATTTCCGGCGACGACCAGCGCCGCGCTTTGAATGCACTTCTTTCGACCATTTCTGCCGATGCACTGGCGCTTCCCGAGTCGCTTTTGAAACTCATTCCGCCGCCGGCTTACGGCTACAACCGAACACGCGAAACCTTCAAAAACCGCACCGGACTTGCCTTCGATGCACTTGCGCCCGCCGAAGCCGCAGCAACCTTCACGACAAGTTTTCTGCTGCATCCCGAGCGCGCGGCGCGTTTGGTGGAACATAATTCACGCGATAATAGTCTCCCGTCGCTCGGCGAAACGATAGACAAACTCTTGGCTGCGACATGGAAATCCCCCACGCCCGGACAGTCCTACAAAGCCGAAGTGCAGCGCACCGTCAATACGGCAGTGTTGCAAAGTCTGATGCGGCTGGTGCAAGACGACGACGCTTCGGCGCAAACACGAGCCATTGCGCTCTTGCGGCTGGATGAGTTGCGCACGTGGCTGGACGGCAAACGCAAATCCCTCAAAGACGATGCGACGAAAGCAGCGTACTTACTTGCATCGGTGCAGATAGGGGAGTTTGTGAAAAATCCAAAGACTGTGGTTGTGCCGAAGCCGATTGCCGTTCCGCCCGGGCAGCCGATTGGGTGCGGGGAGTAACTGCTTTTGAGTACGACCCGTTGATACGTGAATTCACGATTTTTTTTTCGCCGTGACACAAAAAAGCCCTGTAAGACTTGACTTTACAGGGCTTTCTGATTTTTTTTCAATGATGGACGTTTTTCGTCCAATATACCTGACAGACTTTTAGTGTCCAAATATTGGGCAGTACTACAGCCCGTCTTGCTCGCCTATTTCATTTTGTTAAACATATAACGGCTTATTTTCCATTGCCCGTTTGTTTTTTGAAGAACAAAAAGTTCCCTATTTTCTTCTGCCACCGTTTGTCCGTTAGCGTGAATTAGCGTAGTGCCTTTAGAAGTTGTCCGTGCAAAAGCATAATCGCCATGAACCACTATTTCGTCAATATAAAATTCAATGGATAGCTGAATTGACTTAAAAACAGACTCGTACGCTGCTTTAACTTGCTCTTGACCAACCGCCGAAGGTGCATTGGAGGGCATAAATACGCCATCACTTGTATAAAGTGGTAACACTTTTTGTACGTCTGATGCGTTTAAGGCATCACGGTACGAGAATAATAATTTCTCGATTGCTGATTTTTCTGTTGTCTGTTCCATTTTGTTTTGTGTTGAATTGTTTGACTGATTTTTTGTTTCGTTTTGGCAAGCCGCTACAACGAAAAGTAATATTGCCGCAATGAATAAATTCTTCATTTCAGTATTGATTAAGCGTGAGTTGTTGTGTTCTTAAATTCTTCGAGTGTTACCGTTTTGCCTAATGCGCCAAATTCGTGCAGGTCGCCAAAAACTTCAATTCGTATGGATTGGTCTAAACCTCCAACGTGGAATGGCACAAAGCCGCTATGCGTGATAAGCTCTTCAATGTGCTGGTTGCTATTGGTGCTGTCGGAAGCATAAAAGAGAACTTTTTTATTGGGTTCTGCGAATGCCGCACTCAATAAAGAGCCTGCGCCCAAAGTTCCAAAAGCCTTAATGAGTTTAGCGTTTTGAGGAGCTAATTCAGCAAGAATTTTTCCTGCTGACTCGCTCTGTCCGATTATTTTCTTGAAACCTCCATTTCCATCAGGAGCAATGGGATTCGACACATCAACAATTATTTTCCCTTCCAATTCTTTTGAATAGGTTTGAAAAAACTCTTTCAAAGCGTTGAAGTACATAGCAGGAATAATAACATCTGCTTCTTGTATTGCATCTGCTATTTCCTTGACTGTTGCAAGGTTGCCCAGTTGTCCTGCCAATTCTTTTGTCTTCTCGCCATCTCTTGAAGCCAGAATGACTGCGTGGTTGCCTTTGACAAGATTGGTGGCAAGTGCCTTACCAATATTGCCTAATCCAATAATGGCAACTGTAGTTTTTGCTGTGTTCATCGTTGTATATTTAAAAGTTAGTACTACTTTGGTAAATTAGCTTGTAAATCGTATAAAGAATGCGTAAAAAATAAATGACGAGTTTTGGGGATACAAAGCAAGTAATTACGCGCCTTTCCTATTTCATACTTCATCCTTTCCTAAGGGCGAAAACGGGTGGTTTTATCTAAACTTCAAATGCTAAAAACTCCACGTAAGACCAACAGCATTGAAAATATTGGTTTGTTTGCGCGTTTCATCCACGACAGTTTCGTAGCTATAATCGAGGGTGGAAGAAATAGAGAAGTTGTGCGTTATCGGTATCATCAGCATTGCAATGAGACGATGCCGATAATTGCTTGTAAAGAGTGCCGTCGGCTGAGAAAAAAAGTTATGGGTCAAAACTATTTTTCCATCTGCCAGCGTGACACCGGTGGAGATGATGAAAGCAGTGGATCAAGAAGTTCATGGTGACTCTCAGCTGGCCAGCTCG
>JANYDO010000312.1 GCA_025363605.1 Candidatus Kapaibacterium sp. | reverse complement strand
GGACAGTGATACTTGGAACACAGACAAGAGTGTCTGTGCCACCGAAACCAGTTTCCATGCCGTAGCACAGACACTCTTGTCTGTGCAGATAGTTCAAGATAATTTCGCTCAGTACCTTATCAAGCGTAAAAGCAGCGCATGGGGTTGGGAACAGCGAAAAGGATTTGCTGTATTATTCCTTGTTGTGGCTTTGGCAACAATCCCATGGACTCTTACTTTTGCACAAGAAAAAAGTATTGATTCACCTTCTCCTGCAATGCAGGAGAAGGTGAATTTTTCGCCGCAACACCGTATCGGATGGGGAATCAGTTCCTCCGAAGGCGCGGTTACATTTAGCAATGATTCCGGTGAGATTTTGATTTCGATGCTCTACGCCCGACGCATTACGCCCATCACCGAACTAGAATTAGCACTTCATTATACTGGTATTCAGCGATATTTTAAGGGGCTAAACGGTCTTGTTCCTCTAACAAGTAGCGCTCGCGGCATCAGCATTGCATGGCATGCGGATATAACATTTATGATGCAACCCTTTACAGGTTTTTTTCAGCCCTTGCGCTTAGGATTGGGTCCTTCTCTTCTGCTGGGAAGCGGTATTGGCACAGGAAACTCACGTGTTATACCCTATACCGCCACGCCGCCGACAAATATCCCCCTCCAAACTGATTATGGCAGCGCCGCATCTCTGGCGATGAACGCCAAAGCCGAATGGCTTTTCCTTCAACGTCCCACCTTCGATATTGGCGGACGTGTCCAATTGCACCTTTTTACCAGTGCCTTTAGTGGCGGTAACCAATCTGCTGGGGTAGGTGGTTTGGGAAGCGCCGGAGTTTTTGCCTACGTGCGTTTCTAGCAATACAAACCGAACATATTAACCCATTTTTGATGCTTTATGAAAATGCAATCAAGCCTTCGGGCAGCAACTCTTATACTATCGGTTATTGCTCTGAACTGTGCGCTCTATGGACAAACACCCGATTCCACTGATAAGCAGACACAAGATACGTTGAGCATGGCAACACAAAGCGCAGGTTGGGGCATCACAAACACCGTTGGCGATGCTTCGCAATACCTTAATAGCCTAACAATTTCCACATTCTACGGTGTTCGCTTAGGGCAAGTGGTAGAAGTGGCGGCGACGCTTTCTTTTTCCGATTATTCCTTGAATGGTCAGGAGCTTTTTTATGACCTTAACGTCTCTTCCATAATCCCCACCATCAGAAAATATTCCAGCCTTACCCATTCCTTAACTGGTGATATTTCCATCATTCTCTCTCCATTTGCCGGAGACGATTGGCGGCGCTTGCGTTTCCATTTGGGAGCATCGGTACGCCGTGCAGGGCGCATTAGTTCAAGAAGCACTATGAGCTTGGATTCAAGCCGCCGATACAGCAGCGAAACTTATACGAAACAAGTAGCTTTGGGCGGTCATGTTGCGATAGAATACCTCTTACCAATAACTTCTACTGTTGATATTGGCGTACGATTACAGATGCACGCCTATTTAGCACCTTTTTGGGTGGAAGGTGAAAATGTCCTTTTGGAATATCTCAATGCTCCCGGTAATTCTCGGTATGGCTTTTTTCCCAATGGTGGTGCGGCTAGTCTCGGTGCTTTCCTTCGAGTGAATTTTTAGCACAAAACAACCTTGTTCACCGTCCCCGCAAGCACGACGTTTCCAAATACTGCCGGAACTGCGCGCGCCGCGCTATCACGTCATTATGTGACAAATCCGTGTGAATAAAAAGAACGGAGGAGCGCTTCAAATTTTGCTGCGTTAGTGATTGTTCCTCTCTTGCACAAAACGGCAATTTCCATGCACTGAGGTCTTCCATCAATTTTTCTGTTTCTGCTTTTGTGCCGCCGCCGTCAGTGTAGATATTGACAAATCGCCCGTGAAGCCGCTTGCAATCTATTTCCAGCCAATGCGCAAATTTCTCTGTCTGCCCGTAGAGCGCATCAAAAAGCCATACCTCGCGCACAGGCACACCGCCCCGAAGCAGCATATATGAGATTGCTCGGTATGCGCCGCTATGCCCTGCCAGAATCACGTTTCCAAGCCGTACTTTGATATTTTTGGTACGGTGCAATGTTTCCACTGTCTCCGCTAATAATCGCTGCAAACCACATGAATCCTCCAGTTTGCCGCCAAAAGAATCCGGTGCAAACCGCGGTCCTTCAGGAAAAATCAGTACCGCATTTTTACGACTTTCCGCAAACTGCTCCGTAATACGAAACTGTGCCGTAGCAGTATCAATACTATTATTCCAACCATGCAAATAGACAACAACATCAAGCGTCTTTGCGGCTTTGAAGTCCTTCGGCACAAACATCATCACACTGCTATCGCGGTAGTGTTGCTCGGCAGAATACGTTTTGCCGTCGTAGGTATGTCCTGCGCTGCGATTTGGATGCGGGAAAGGTGCAGACTTCATGCGGGCAGTAAGGCTTTCGCCAATTACTGTGCCTGTCGTAGAGGTGACGGTACGCCATTCTTGCGCTTCGGCAGAAGATATAAGAAAGAGGGATAATAATACTGAGAGGAGAGATTTCATGCGGCGTTGGGAGATTGGTTGTATGAAAAGTGCATAATTATTCATCGGGTGGCAATGGCACCAGTATTGGCGAGGCTTCAAACATCATAACGGGTAGGCTTGCAGAGTAGTCTTCATCCCAATCGGAGTACTGGCGCAGAATCCCCAATGGCGCTGTCCGACGAAGCATTTCGGCGTACCACGTTGCATATTTGCTTGTCGCCTTCTCTGCCTTTCGCGCAAGCGCCGGAAAGCGTTCACAAAACTTCAGCGCGAGGTCGTGCGGAGTGTCATTTTCTGCGTCGTTCCAGTCGAAATAGTGATTGCGCTCTCCGCTACTATAACGGGCAATTTCCGTGCAATCATGGGCTGAAATCCGGGCACGCCAATACATACCCGATGGCGACTATTCCGACATAAATCTGCAGCCCCGCATACCCCATTTGGTGAAGCTCACTGACCATTTCCAAGACAGTACGGGCAAAGCGAAAGACGTGGTAGGATTCGTACCCCATCGTCATGCACTTGGAGGCAAGTGTTTCTGCGCAGAACCCGCCTCAATACGCTGCAAACGCTCTTCTGCAAGCAGCGCCATTGCTTGCGCAGCGAACGCACGAGCGGTTTGTAGTCCTCGCACTTCCAGCGTCAGCATAAGTTCGTGTCCTCGCGCCGAGGGTATGCCTTCCAGTGCTTTCAGGCTCTTGGTAGTAATAATCATTTTCGGATTCCAGACGTGCTTCCAAATGCCCGTGTTATTGCGGAAGCGCCAGCGCCTACATTCGATGGATTGTATGAGGTGCAAAGGAATGATGCGGGTTTCAATATCGGTACGCGATTGCTTAAAGCTCGTCATCGAATACTCGCTGATAGCAGTAACAAATTCCAAGACCAGCGCATTATCTTCAAAGCGCATGATTCCTGAGCTACCGGAAGAATACTCGCCACTGAAGAGCGAATAATCATCGTCGGTTGCGTCTTTGTCAAGAAAAAAGGGGATTGCATCGAGGTCGAGAATCATGGTGTGGTCTCCTTTTTGAAATATTGATTAAGGAAGATTTTGAGAGGTTCAGTAGCTGATGATAAAAGCGTCCAATGCTGTTCATTGGTGTAATCTCTATGTTCTTCTTTCGCTTTATCATTCTTTTCATCTTTTTTAGGCTTGGAAAGCAAGAGTTTTGTATAACTGTAAATTTTGCTCTTGCGAATAGGCAGTGTTATTGGGTTGGGAATTTTTGAGCGTGTTTCTTCGAGGCAGCGTTCATAGCCGTCCCAGCAATCTACAATAGGCTGATTCGCAGGATTGATGGTGCGTTCAAGCAAAGTCTCCAAATCACCATCATCGCGATTATTAGGAAAAAGGAAAATGTCAAACTCCACCTTGAGAAGCGGGCGCTCCAGTTCAATACTCTGACCAATGTTTGCCAACTCAGTGCTGATACGCTCTTTCGTTCCCTGAAAATTTGTACCTTGTTTCTCCGAGTCTGCATCAAAGATGATGCAATTTATTTGCTTGTTTAATGCTGCACTCTCAAATTGTGGTCTTTTTTCTGCAAGCCGAGTATTTCCGCCACAGTCAACAATGTGTGTTCCGGCTTTCAGCTCAATCTCGTAATGAAAACGAATAAAATCTTGGAGAAATTTTACATCAGCAATACCTTCGACGAACAAAACAGCGTTTATCATACAACTGCTCCTCCGCGAATTTCAGTATTCGTCTCAATAGCATTTTCAAATTGAGCAAACGTGCTGCACACCGCTTCCACACGCTGCGTAACTTTGCTATCAATCAACGTAAAACATCGTGCTTTTTCTTGATACTCCATCATATCAGACTCTTCTAGCACCTCTTTGAAGACTTGTAAACATTCGAGATTATGTGTGGTGGCGAAGAGTTGGACGTTATGTGTTACAGAGGCTTTGAGAGTGGTGCGCCAAAAGTCTTTGAAGCGGCTTATGTGAACACCTGCATCTATTTCGTCAATCATTAAACGATTGCCGGAATGCAGGATAATTTCGATTAAAATTCGGAACAGTTTAATGACACCATCACCAAAAACACCGAGCGGCAATGCTGGGTCTATGCCATTCTGAAAAACAATTAGATGTGGCTCGTGCGAATCTTTCGTGCGAATATCGAAGTTAATGAGACGTGGCAGCATGACTTTCATATCCTGAATCAATTGCTCTCTTAGCGTTGTTCTTTCCTGTATTTCATTCTCAAAAACTTGGGCTAAATGATGCTCGTAGCCATTGAAGAATGGGAGATAGGGCATGATATAATGATGAATACCGTCATAGCTATTTCCAGTGCTTAGTTTTTCTTGTACACCTAAAGCATTGTACGGTGGCTCACAATCCCAAAGTGCTGTTTCATTAGCTGGGTCATATTGACTTTCTATTGTATAATCAGGTTGACAGACGAATGTAATTGTAATTCCTTTTGTCCACTCAGGATTACTACGATTGGCAAAATACCGCAAATATGAAGCGTTAATGTTGCTAAATCTTTTGAACGCTAATAAGGTTGTTAGCATTCGCCAGCGCCAAACTTCAGCCGATTTTGTAATAAGCAACGCCTCCAGCACACTCGTCTTCCCCACATTGTTATCACCCACAATGAGGTTAAACTGCCCGATATTGTTCATTTCAAAATGCTCGAAACGTTTGAAATTTTCGACTGTGAAGGAGGTAAGATGCGCCATAGCTGCGATTAACGAATAAATTGAGAAATATAGTTCTGATAGCCCTGCCGCCCGCCTTCTTGTGTCCAGTATTTTTGCGATTTGTGAAGGCGCTTCAAGCATTTGACCAATATTTCAGTGGAAAGCGGGTCATCGAGTATTGTTCCGCCTTGCTTTTCTGCTGCTTCGTATGTAGAGCGCCCTAAGCGCCATTCGCAGACGTTTTTCACACTGTTGAACACATCCAGCGCAAGCCCCGTCAGGCGCGGTTTTGCGGGAGTACGTCCGTTCGTTTCGGCGGCATAATGCGTAATAAGTGCTTCGTAAGCATCGGTGATGAAATAATCCGTCATCGTAGGATTTTGACGGCTGACTTTCATCACGGCAAACTCTAGGTTTTGCATCACGTCTTGGTATTCTTCTTCAACAGGGAGATTCATGGTTTTTGAAAAAATAATGGTAAAGAAACGAGAATTTATGCGCTATATCGTCATCGTCATCATCATCGGACTTTACTCAAACAGCCCTTCGTCGCGGTGCAAAAGCAGAATCGCATTGTGCGGTACAACGACGTATTTGCGCTCGTTGAAGCGCAATTCCACAGCATATTTTTTGAGATAAATCGCCAAATCACCCATGCGGGCTTGCAGGGGAACGTATTTGACCTGTTCGTCACTTTTTTGCCACGGCTCTGCGTCGCCCGACTGCGGAACGGCATAACCGGGACCGACCTTGATGACGTAGCCACTGGAAGCATCATCCTGCCCTTCTACTCCGGGCGGCAGAATGAGTCCGGCTTTGGTTTCGCCTTCTTGGGAGCGGGGCTGTATCAGAACGCGGTCGCCGACGACGATAAGCTGTTCAGCAATATTAAGGTCTAAATCAAGCATTGAGTCTGCAAAATGGTGATTGGGAAGCAAGGTGTAGGCACGAATATACGTCATTTCCGAGCATTGCGCAACGCCGCATTGCGCAACGCCTCATTATGGCAATGCTGCATTGTACAATTCTTCCACGCAGACACAGCCGCGTACCGTGTCCACACGATAGCGCACACGCCATGTTTGATAGGCATATTCATACTCGCAAGCCGACGACGCATCCAAAGGATGCAGCGCACGGATCCTTCGGTATGGATGCGGGAAAGGGTCGTGCGTGAGAACACGGCGGAGCGTGTCTTCTATGGTAGGATGCTCACGAAGAGCTTCAGCAAGAGCTTCAGCAAATGCTTGAGCAGCTTTAGGCGTAATTTCAAGCGTAAACTGCTGTTCCGCAGCTAACTCTTCCAGCCAGCCCGCACGCGAAGCGGGAAACGAGTCGTACTGCGGGATATACGGCTTGATGTCAACGATCGGCGTACCGTCCAGCAAATCGCAATTCCCCACCCGCAGCGTCAATCCTTGCACCGCCAACACTTCTACGACGGACATTCCAAGCGGATTCGGGCGATACGGCGCACGGGTAGCGAACACGCCCCGCTTCACACGCCCGCGTGGCGGCAGCACTTTCGGCTTCCATTGCGCTTTACCGTTATTGATATTTTCGTGAAAAATGTACAAAAGCCAGACCCGCTCAAAACCTTGCACATCGGCAAGAGCTTGTTCGTAGTTTCTGTGTGGAAAAAGCTGTACAAGTGCTTGTTTGCTTGAATCTAACGCTTCATCATTTCTAATTCCTAATTCATCATTTCCTGTCGGCTGTCTGGGCGCGTCGTATTTGCGCTCGAAGCGTGTCGAGATAATGCCGATTGGCTCTAGCGTATAAACGATGCCGGACATTACGACAGAAGCCTCCGCGACGAGCCTTGTAATTGCTTGCCTCCACCTGCACCGATGGCACTTTGTGCGGCTTGCCGAGTGCCGTGAGCGCTGCGTGTGATGCGGAACTGCCCGATAAGCTGCTGTAATTCTTCTGCCTGCGCTTGTAGTCCCTGTGCGCTTCCGGCGATATTACCCACGTTTTGCACCGATTCTTCGATAACATCGGCAATCGCAGTAACGCTTTCCGCCATGACATTGCTGGTGGTAGCTTGTTCTTCGCTGGCAGTGGCAAGTTGGCTCATTACGTCCGAAACACGCTCGGTGCGCTGCAAAATGGCAGAAAAAGCGTCAGCCGTGCGGGTGAGAGCTTGTTGCCCTTCGTTCACAAGCCTTGTCCCTGCTTGCATGGAGCCGACCGCTTCGCCGGTATCGCGCTGAATAATTTTGATGGTATTCGAGATTTCTTTTGTTGCTTTTTGCGTACGCTCGGCGAGCTTGCGGACTTCATCGGCGACGACCGCAAAGCCGCGACCTGCATCGCCCGCACGGGCAGCTTCAATAGCCGCGTTCAGCGCCAGAAGATTGGTCTGGTCGGCAATTTCGTCAATCACTTGGATAATTTCGCCGATTTGCTCGCTGGATCTTCCCAAAGCGCTGATTTTATCTGCACTTTGGATAACCACATTGGAAATGCTACGGACATTTTCCATCATGCTATTCATTGCGCCGTTGCCTTGCTGCGCGTCGTCGTTTGCAAGCGAAGCCTCGTGCGCCGCAAGCGAGGTTTGCTGCGTCGTTTGCTCAATCGTGGCGGACATTTCTTCGACCGCACTGGCGACGTGTCCGGCTTGCGAGGATTGCTTTTGGGAGGAAGTCGTCAAACCCTCGGTTGCATTGGAAATCTCGTGTGCGGCGTACACCGTGCGGTCGGCGCTCTCGGCTACGCGGGCGAGCATGGCTTCTACATTTTCAATGGTTTGGTTCAGTGCTTGTGCGAGTTTGCCAATTTCATCCGTAGAGGCTTCGGGGAGACGCACGGTGAAATCACCATCGGCAACACGACGGATATGCTGCAAAAGCGCCTCCACGCTTTTGGTCAGATATTCTTTTTGTGCTTCAGATTTTGCCAAATCATCGGCTGCACGGCGCTCCGAATCAGCCTTCATTTCTTGAAGTTTGTGGTAATCTTCCTGTGCTTTGCGCTCCGATTCGGCGCGGGTTTCTGCCAGAAGCCGCGTTGTTTCGTCCTTACCAAGCTCACTTTGTGCGCTGATGGCATTGATAAATCCTATCAAAAATACAGTCGAAGTCAAGGTAACGTACACGACCTGCCCGGCAGCCATTCGTATAGGCGGAAAGGAAACGAGAGCTGTCATTTCGACAGCAAAGAGCGCGATAACGAAAAAGAGCGTTCCTACACCAATCACCCGTCCAAACTTGAAGCCACCCAAGTTAAATGCCAACACGGGAGTAGCTATGAAAAAGTAATGAACATTAGATTTTATGCCACCAAAACTGAAAAAGAGAATCGTGACAACAACCGTGTATATCCCAATAAGCACATTTACCGGCAACCTGAGCGCTCCGCTCCGCTTCATCAGGCTTGGCGTGGAAATACTGATTGCCGCGGCAAGTATCATTGGCACATCGACAAAAGTAAAGCCAACAAAAAATAAATCTTGGACGACACTCAAGAGAGCAAGCATCATTAGCGTAAAGGAGAGTGTAACCAGCAATCGCGCCCGGCGAAACTCATCAATGTCTTGGCGCAATGATTCAGGAATAAACGAGAGGATAAGTGAACGCAACATACTGATTCCTTTCTGCCTTGGGATTGATGGGGCAGCGTGAAAAGTGTGAATACAAGGGTGTTTTTGATAATTATCCGTAAACTACAAAACTTCGCTCTAAAAAGCGAAACTAAAAAACGAAAGGATTCATGCGCTTTAGGAAACATTTTGACAAGAAAAATTTGCTTTTACGAATCGAATCATTTACATTGCAAGCAGTCAAAAATACTTTATTGCAATGCAAAAAATATGAAAAGCATTGCTAAACTAAAAAAAACCGAAAAACGATTTAATGACTCTTCTCACTTCTCATAGCGCCGTATCGTGTTCAATGATGAACGTTTGCATGATGCCTCAAATGTGTGGCATGATGATGTGCTGCTATAACCCACACCGAAGGTGAGAATGTTGCTCTAATTTCAAGCTGTCTAAGTTTACAAGCCATTCCCCTTCAAAGCGGAATGGCTTTTTTTATTGCCCGAACTCAATCCTTATTCATTTCACATAACCATTTTTTTCTATTCAAGGAGTTTTAATTATGAGCGCACAAACCAATACCAACGCTGCCGCAAGCACAGCACAAACGGCAATTCCAAACGTTATTCTCCGTTTGGGCGACATCGCACCGAACTTCACCGCCGAGACCACGCAAGGTCCGATTGATTTCCATGCTTGGTTGGGTGATAGCTGGGGCGTACTCTTCTCGCACCCCGCCGACTACACGCCCGTCTGCACAACGGAACTCGGCACGACGGCAAAATATAAAAACCAGTTCGACGAGCGCAACGTGAAAGTGATTGCGCTTAGTGTTGATCCTCTTGAAAAGCATCACGCGTGGATTAACGACATCAACGAAACGCAGCACACCACCGTCAACTTCCCACTCATCGCCGACCCCGACCGCCAAATCGCCTTTCTTTACGGCATGATTCATCCCAACGCTTCGGAGAATGCAACCGTGCGCTCGGTGTTCGTGATTGGACCTGACAAAAAAATCAAACTCACCATCAACTATCCGGCTTCTACGGGCAGAAATTTCCTCGAGATTCTTCGCGCTATTGATTCGCTTCAGCTTACCGCCAACTACGGCGTGGCGACACCTGCCAACTGGCAACACGGCGACGACGTAGTGATTGTGCCTGCTGTCGCGGATGCTGATGTGCCGGCACGCTTTCCGAAAGGCGCTACCTACCTAAAGCCGTACTTGCGCATTACGCCGCAGCCGAATCTCTAAATTGACCATGAAGTTTTCTTCAGAGAGTTTTTCAGAGAGTTTTGTACTCACGTATTTATCATCTTTTTCATTCTATCCAGAGTTTATTATGTCAGAACAACTTGCCTCCACCACATCACGAAACAAGCGTCCGCTTGATATTCCCCTGCCGATTGTCAGTTTCAGCCGTTGGGTCTATGTCGTGACGCTTGTCACGGCATTCGCCTTGCAGCAACCGATTATCACGTCCGCTTTGCTCCTCGTCGTCACGCTCGGCATTGTGGGCGGCGCGCGGTGGAACGTTCTCAATCGTTTGGGACGCATCATCTTTGGAAAGCGCATTGCTGCTAATCCCGCCGTGCCTTTGGAAGATGCGCGACTTATTCGCTTTAACAACCTGATTGTCATTGGACTGCTTGTGTCGGCGCAAATCGCATTTTGGATTACACGCACACCAATCATCGGATGGGTGTTTGTGGGATTCATCATTGCGGCAAGCGTTGCAGCGTTGGCGGGTTACTGCGTGGGCTGCGTGTTGTACTACCAATTCAAATTGCATAAGTACAAATTTCTTGGCGAATCATAGATTGTCGTACATATTGTAACGGACGGGATACCAAATGTTCCCGTCCGTTTTGTTATTTTAGCTTAGACGACGCATCAAATCATATTTCTCAACCATCATTCATATTTTCCATGAAAGAACTTACCGTAACCGAACTAAAAGCACTTTTCGATGCAAACGCAGATTTTCAACTTATTGACGTGCGTGAGCCGCATGAAATCGCGATTGCCAGTATTGGTGGTGAAAATATCCCGCTTGGAACTGTTCTTCAAAACACATCGGCTTTTGCCCGCGACAAACAGGTCGTTGTCTATTGCCGAAGCGGGAAACGCAGTGGTGATGCCGTGCTTGCACTTGAGCAAGAACACGGCTTCGACAACCTCTACAATCTCAAGGGCGGTATTCTTGCGTATGCCGATCAAATTGACTCTTCTCTCACCAAGTATTAACCTTTCTCCCCGTAGCATTTATGCCACATACAGAACGCTTCGATAATTTTGAAACCAACGCCATTCGTCTTCAGAATGACCGCGCCGAGCGTGAACATTCCGTTCCAATTTACATGAGCTCCAGTTTCGTCTTTGAGGATGCCGAGCAAGCAAGGGCGATGTTTGCCGATGAAATTCCGGGCAATATCTACACGCGCTTCTCCAACCCGAACAACAGCGAATTTATCGAAAAGCTCTGCGCTCTGGAAGGCACCGAAGACGGCATTGCGACTGCTTCGGGCATGGCGGCGATGTGGACGAGTCTGGCGGCATTCCTCCGAAGCGGCGACCATGTGCTTGCTTCTCGTTCACTTTTTGGCTCGACGCACCAGATTTTGACGACGCTGCTGCCGCGCTGGGGCATTAATAGCTCATACGCCGATATTGCCAAGCCGGAAGAATGGGAAGCGCTCATTCAGCCGAATACCAAGATGATATTCGTCGAAACGCCCTCCAATCCTGCGCTGGACATCATTGACCTTGAGTGGCTGGGGAAACTTGCCCGCAAGCACAACGTGATTTTGAATGTAGATAATTGTTTCGCAACGCCGTATTTGCAGACTCCCGCTAAGTACGGTGCGGACTTGGTGACGCACTCCGCCACGAAGTTCATTGACGGACAAGGACGCGCTATCGGCGGCGCGGTACTGGGCAGAGCCGACCTCATTAAGGAAGTGCGCTTCTTTGCGCGGCATACGGGACCCTCCATGAGTCCTTTCAACGGTTGGATTCTTTCCAAAAGCCTCGAAACGCTTGCCGTGCGCATGGAGCGCCACTGCCAAAGCGCTCTTGCACTTGCCGAACGCTTACAATCAAATCCCCACATCGCTTACGTCAAATACCCCTTTCTGCCCTCGCACCCGCAGTACGACTTGGCGCGGCGGCAAATGCGCTTGGGCGGTGGCGTTATCACTTTTGAACTCAAAGGCGGCATTGAGCAAGGGCGGCGTTTCCTGAACGCGCTTCAAATGCTGTCGCACACCGCTAATCTGGGCGATACGCGCACCATTGCGACACATCCGGCTTCCACCACCCATTCCAAGCTAAAGGAAGAAGAGCGCCAAGCAGTCGGCATCACGCCGGGACTGATTCGCGTGTCGGTGGGGCTGGAACATCTGGATGACATTACGCGGGATATTGAGCAAGCAATTACGGCTTCGGC
>JANYDO010000282.1 GCA_025363605.1 Candidatus Kapaibacterium sp. | reverse complement strand
GAATTTATTCTGCTGCTTTTTCTTCCGGTGCGGCTTCCGAAGCCGTTTCTTCGGCAACAACTTCCGCTTCTTCTAATTGCACTACTGCTACAGCCACGCTGGCGGCTACTTGCTGCTGAACGCGCTGCTGTGCGGGGTTCTGCGGAACTTCTTTGCGTTTTTTCTTGCGACCCAGTGTGCGCTTACCGTCTTGGGTTTCTGCCCAGTCAACCAACTCAATCACGGCGGTACGACCACCGTCACCATGACGGGTACCGGTTTTGATGATGCGGCAATAGCCACCCGGGCGGTTTTCGACAACAGGAGCGATAGCATCAAAGAGTTCTTGCAAAACAGCTTTGTCTTTGATGTAGCGACCAACGGTACGACGAGCATGAATGTCAACAGTGTGACCATTTTGCAGTTGACCGGCTTGTTCAGCCAAGTACGCATTTTTTGCTTTGGTGATGAGGCGCTCAACGAAGGGACGCAATTCTTTTGCTTTTGCTTCGGTGGTAGCGATTTTTTTGTGCTGCAAGAGCGAGGTAGCCATGTTGTTAAGCATTGCTTTACGGTGGCTTGCCGTGCGCTTGAGTTTTCTGCCTGCGCGTAAGTGTCTCATTGTTGTGAGTACGGAAAAAGGGTGTGAATAATTATCGTAGAAAAGCCGTGCAAGACTTGCATCGAAGAGGGCTTGAGGAAGTTTTCACAATGATAACCTCAAAGCCGTACCTTCCCCGAATAACGCAGCAGAAGATTAATCTTCTGCTGGTTGTTTTTCGTCTTCTTGCAGGTACTTTTCAACGTCCATACCGAAATGGAGGTTAAATTGCTGTACGATTTCTGTCAATTCAGCAAGCGATTTACGACCGAAGTTGCGGAACTTCAGCATATCGCCTTCTTGCTTGCGCACAAGGTCGGCAAGCGTTTTGATATTTGCTGCTTTAAGGCAATTATGCGAGCGCACCGAAAGCTCAAGATCATCCACCGAGGTATTCAAAATACGGCGAACGCGAGCAAACTCGGCATCGCGTGATTCGTCTTCTGCTTCGGGTTCTTCTTCAAAATCAAAGTTGATGAAGAGTTGAATGTGGTCGCGCAGAATACGTGCAGCCTGCTCCATTGCTTCTTCAGCAGAGAGCGTACCGTCTGTTTCTACGTCCATCGTGAGGCGCTCGTAGTCAGTTTTCTGACCCACGCGGAATGGCTCAACGCTATATTTCACATTCTTAATCGGCGTAAAAATCGAATCCATCGGAATCGTATTGAGCGGATACTCAGGGTCACGATTTTCGTCGGCAGGCACATAGCCTTTGCCGCGACCAATCATCAATTCCACTTCAATATCAGCATCTTTTGCGAGAGTTGCGATATAGTGGTCAGGGTTCATCACTTCCACTTGGTCGCTTGCGGTTTGGATGTCTTTCGCGGTAAAGACGTGCGGACCTTTGAGGCGAAAAGCAATTTGAGCGCCTTTTTTATCCATAATTTTCAGGCGTACACCCTTCAAATTCAGGATAATTTCACACATATCCTCAATAACGCCGGGGATAGTCTGAAATTCATGCAAGACACCGCTAATGCGCACAGCGACGATGGCTGCGCCCTGAATAGAAGAAAGCAGCACACGGCGAAACGAATTACCGATAGTAACGCCATAGCCGCCTTCGAGAGGCTGAAGAATAAAAATACCGTGATTCGGGGTTGAGTTTTCGTGTACGATGACACGCTCTGGCATTTGCATGGAAAGACTCATGGTATGTGTCCTTTGTCCGTGAAGAATTTATTCCGATTATTTCAAGAAAAGGAAAAATTCTGTACAATGTGAATTGAAGGAAAATGAAGCGGACTTGCTCTCTGCACAACAACAAGAAAGCACCGCGCGAGCATTCGTAATGCGCACACGGTACTTCCTTACAAAATGCGGAGCTTTAGACTCTTCTGCGCTTGGGGGGACGGCAACCGTTGTGCGGTACAGGTGTGCGATCAAGAATGATTTGCACCTCAAGACCGGATTGGTTCATCGCCCGTACAGCCGCTTCACGACCAGAGCCGGGTCCTTTCACAAAGACATCCACTTTACGCAGTCCCATATCGTATGCTTCTTTGGCAGCATTTTCTGCCGAAACTTGCGCAGCGTATGGGGTGTTTTTCTTGGAGCCTCGGAAGCCATTGCGTCCGGCAGACGACCAACTGAGTACGTTACCATAAACGTCGGTAATGGTAACTTGTACATTATTGAACGTAGCGCGAACAAAGGCTTTTCCATGAATATCGGAAACTGTCTTTTTTTTTGCGCGTTTCGCGTAGGTTTTAGCCATAATACGTTATGAAATGAAAGAGTACGTTGTAAATATTCGATTTTTGAAGAGCAATCATCCAAGGATAGCTTTTAGACAACAGTAGCACAGACAATATGCCTGTGCTGCTGTAATTGATAGTCTATCAGTTGTACGTCACCTAAAGTATCGAAAAAGCAATGCATTGAGGGAACTTGCGAATATTTTCTTTGCAAAATCCCATACAGGAAACACATTATTTCCGTGCTGCTTTTTTCTTACCTGCAACTGTTTTACGTCGACCTTTGCGAGTGCGCGAGTTGGTGCGCGTACGCTGACCGCGAACAGGCAGCCCTCGGCGGTGACGCAAGCCACGATAGCATCCAATATCCATAAGGCGTTTGATGTCAAGCGATGTTTCACTTCGCAACTGACCTTCCACGCTATATTCGTTTTGGATAATTTGGCGCAAACGCGCTACTTCTTCATCGGATAAGTCCGAAACACGCTTATTAACAGGAACGTCCGCTTTTTCGAGAATTTCGATACAGCGAGTTTGACCAATCCCGTAGATATATTGCAGCCCAATGAATGCGTGTTTATTTTTGGGCAAGTCGACGCCGGCTATACGTGCCAAGTGCTACTCCTTGAATTAAAAAATTAACCTTGACGTTGCTTATGACGTGGGTTTTTCTTGTTAATAACATAGACTCTGCCTTTACGACGAACAATTTTGTCGTCAGCGCTACGTTTTTTTACTGAGGCTTGAACCTTCATTGCAGTAATCCTTGATAATAATATCGTTTAGTATGCTATTGTTAGGTGATTGCCGAAAAACGAGTACAGAATTGCAAATATACAACTATTTGTAACGATATACAACTCTGCCTTTTGTTAAATCGTATGGTGAAAGCTCTACAGTTACTTTGTCGCCTTGAATAATCTTGATAAAATTCATACGCATCTTACCGGACACGTGTGCAAGCACTTTGTGCCCGTTTTCCAACTTCACAATAAATTGGGCGTTGGGGAGAGTTTCTTCGACAAGACCATCAACTCGTATTAAGCCTTGTTTTGCCATAGAAAATGATGCGTAAATGAAAACAGTGTTTGTGAGCAAAAAGGCTCAATCAAGCAAGGTCAAAATAATCGGTGGTTCTTTTTCTTGTACAATAACGGTATGCTCGAAGTGCGCAGAAGGTTTTCCATCTGATGTTCGCACTGTCCATCCATCTTTATCAGTAAATACTTTAAGTTTTCCAGCATTAACCATTGGCTCAATGGCGAGCGTTTGCCCTGCATATAACCGCGTGTTCGGATAGCTATCGCGGTGCATGAGTGGTGGTATAAAGTTTGGTATGGATGGCTCTTCGTGAATGGTTTCACCGACACCATGACCAACCAATTCTCGTACGCAGGAAAAACCATTTTTTTCTACGTGTTTCTGAATTGCTCCAGAAATAGAATATACTTTATTACGTCCTGTTGCTTGCTCTAAGCCTAGCATCAGCGCTTCTTGAGTGACTCGAAGAAGTTTTTTCTTCTCGTCATCTACTTCGCCGACAGCAAAGGTATAAGCACTATCACCATGATAGCCATTTTTGTAGGCAAGACAGTCAAACGAGACAATATCACCTTCTTTGAGAATAGCGTCTTTACTTGGTAGACCGTGCACAACCGCGTCATTAACAGAAATGCACGTAGCATACTGATAGACAAGGTAACGAGGCTTTCCATTTGCATTATTACTCCAGGGAACTTGATAGTTCTTGATAGAGGGCGTTGCACCTCTTGAGCAAATGTAATCGTCTGCGATTTGGTCAATTTCTAGGGTATTCATTCCCGGCTTCATTGACTTACTGACAAGCATGATTGTATCGGCAACTATCCGACAGGCTTCTTCAATATAATCAAGAGCGTTTTTGACTTTAACCGACGGCGCACCAACCATAGCCGTTGTCCTAAAAAATCTTAAAAAGAACTAACCAAACTCGTATTAAAAGCCACCCGGCGCACCAACATTCACATTACCTGAGGAGCGACCACGTAGCTTGCCACTTTTCATAAAGCCATCATAGTGACGCATGAGCAAGTATGACTCAATTTGCTGTAATGTATCAAGTGCAACACCGACGATAATCAGCAAACTTGTGCCACCAAAAAAAGACGCAAAGAGCGATGGTACTGCGAGCGCATTTGAAACAAATACGGGCAAAATGGCAACAATAGCAAGGAAAATCGAACCAGGGAGCGTGATACGTGTCAGAATATTGTCCATATACTCAGCAGTCGGAGCACCAGGGCGAATACCCGGAACAAAACCGCCTTGTTTCTTCATATTATCAGCAACATCTTTAGGATTAAACGCAATTGCTGTATAGAAGTATGTAAAAAACACAATCAATACTGCGTAAAATGCCGCGTAGACAAATGAGCGATCACTCCACACACGCGCTAGTGTAGCAGCCCATTGAGCATCAGGAAAGAAACTCAAAATGGTACTTGGGATAAACATGATGGACTGTGCAAAGATAATCGGCATTACGCCAGCTGTATTCACACGGAGCGGAATATATTGCGTTGTACCACCATATACCTTACGACCAACAACTCGTTTTGCATACTGCACCGGAATACGGCGTGTCCCTTGTGTCATCAGTATAACAAGCGCTATAATAACTACAAGAAGCCCTAACAAAATCACATCAACAATCCATACTCGAGAACCTGCTTGAATCAATTTGAACTCTTGCAAGAACGCTACGGGGAGTTGCGCAATAATACCGATAAAAATAATTAGCGATATACCATTACCAATACCACGCTCAGTAATTTGTTCTCCGAGCCACATAAGGAGGACAGTTCCAGCAGTTAGAAGCACAATTGCTGTAATCGTAAAGAGGAAGCCTGCATCGGGCACTACCGATGTACCTCCTGCTCCCTGCGTACTAGCGATTTTAATGCTCACAGCCCAAGCCTGTAATGCAGCCAAGATGACAGTTGCAACACGGGCATAATTATTCAATCGCCGACGACCTTCTTCGCCCTCACGCTGCATACGTTGCAACTCAGGTATGAAGATGCCGCCCAACTGGAGAATAATGGTTGCGGAAATATACGGCATAATCCCAAGTGCAAAGATGGCGGCATTAGAAAATGCACCACCTACAAAAAGGTCGAAAAGACCAAAGAGGGTATTGGAACTTGAGGAATGTGCACTTGCAGCTTTAAGGGCAGCGACATCAACACCCGGAAGGGTGATAAACGCGCCTAAGCGCACAACAAACAGTACTCCGGCGGTGAAGAGAATTCTCTGCCGGAGTTCTTCAATTCTGAAGATATTTTTGAGTGTTTCAATAATTCTATTCATGAACCGTTACCGTGCCTCCGGCTGATTCAATTTTTGATTTTGCGGATTCGGAGAACTTATGAGCTGATACTTTGAGTGCTTTAGAAATGTCACCATTACCCAAAATTTTGAGCGGTACATTGCTTTTGCTCAGAACACCAAGGTCGAAGAGCGCATCAAAATCTACTGTATTGTTCACAAATACACCTTCGTTTGCCAATTCTTCTAATCGGGCAACGTTAATGCACTGATACTCGATGCGGAATGGATTTTTGAAGCCATGCTTCGGCAAACGACGGTTCAACGGCATTTGACCGCCTTCAAAGCTGCGTTTGCGCTTGAAGTTACTGCGGGACTGATGTCCTTTGTGACCACGTGTTGATGTTCCGCCATGACCGGATCCGGTGCCGCGACCAATTCGCTTCACGTTTTTGCGCGAACCGGGACTAAATGTCAAATTGCCAACGTGTTTCATTGATGTCAACCTTGAAAGGATGATTATTACTCTGATATTTCTTCGACTTTTACAAGATGCTGAACAACGTTCAACATCCCGAGGGTTGTAGCACTCTTCGGCTGTACGGTCGTAGAATGTGGACGACCAAGCCCCAACGCTTTAATAGTACGCTTTTGTGCTTCTTTGCAGTTAATCGTACTGCGCACTTGGGTAATTTTCAGCTTTGCCATAACATGAAGTATGAAGTAGTGTTCGTAAGTCGCCTAACTAAATGCAGGGCGCGTTACCATTAACCGAACATCACCTTACGTGCGTCAAGTCCGCGACGTTCTGCGATGGTCTGTACATCTTGCAACTGTGTAAGAGCTTGAAAGGTAGCCTTTACGGTATTGTGAGGGTTTGACGAGCCAAGACTTTTGGTCAAAACATCCTGAACCCCTGCCATCTCCAAGACGGCGCGAATGCCACCAGAAGCAATAACGCCTGTACCAGGTGTAGCGGGTTTCAAGAGAACTTTCCCCGCGCCGAATTTGCCAAACACTTCATGCGGAATTGTATTCGCGCTCAACGTGATTTTGACAAGGCTTTTACGAGCAGCGTCGGTTGCTTTGGTAATAGCGTCGGCAACTTCGTTTGCCTTGCCAAGACCATAACCAACGTGACCGTTACCATCACCAACAACAACGATTGCGCTAAAGCCAAAGCGACGACCGCCTTTGACCACTTTCGCTGTTCTGGCAACGTTTACAAGTTTGTCTTTGAGTTCTAACTCAGATGTTTTCTGTCTAGCCACAGCAACACTCAGTAAAATTGTGATAATTTTTGTTTACGATAGTTTAATCAACAGCACAAATATCTCAGTATTTGTACGAATGCCGACACTATCTTCAATTCGGTGGGGCATGAGCCCCATACGAAGAAAGAAAGTCTCTTTAGAAATTCAAGCCCGCTTCACGAGCAGCATCAGCAAATGCTTTAACTCTGCCGTGGTAAATATAACCATTTCGGTCAAATACAACACTTTTTATTCCTGCTGCTGTCGCTCGTTGAGCGAGCAATTCGCCGACCATTTTACTCACATCAGACTTGCTTGTTGCAGATGCAACTTTGTCTTTGAGTTCTTTGTCTGCGCTCGAAGCGGAGGCGACTGTGTGCATTTTTGCGTCATCAATTACTTGAGCATAAAAATGGCTCAAACTGCGATACACGCTAAGACGTGGACGCTCTGTTGTGCCTTGCACTTTTCGACGGACGCTTTTTTTGCGACGCTCACGGCGCTCAAGTTTATTCGTGGTAATCATATTCTCAGACTAAACAATGAAATGGTTGAATCGTTGAAAGTACGCTATTAACAAGGAACACTCGCTATCAGCGGCGCAACAAAGATGGGATTTATTTCCCTTTACCGCCCGATTTACCTGCTTTACGTACAATGTGCTCTCCTTGATAACGAACACCCTTGCCTTTATAGGGCTCTGGCGGACGTAAATCTCGAAGTTTTGCAGCGACCTCTCCGACAAGCTGTTTATCAATACCGCTCACACTAAATTGCGTTGCGGTTGCAGCAGCAAGGGCAATGCCCGGCGGCGGGATAAACAAAATCGGGTGCGAGTAACCAAGCGAGAGATAGAGATTCTTGCCACGCAACTCAACTTTATATCCTACGCCCTCGACATCAAGAGTTTTAGTGAACCCCTTAGTTACACCTTCAATCATTGATGCTACCATTGCGCGAGTAAGTCCGTGCAGAGCACGACAATGCTTTTCATCGGAAGCACGGGCGAAGGACATAGTACCATCTTTCATCTCTTGCGAGATACCGACAGGTATGGCAAACTCTAATTCGCCCTTGGGACCTTTCACCTTGATTTGCGTACCATCCACAGCAACTTGTGCTTCTTTGGGAATGGTGATGAGTTTTTTACCGATACGAGACACGGCAAGTTCTCCTTAAAAATCTTTTGAGTTCAAATAAAATTGCAGAACATCGGACACGCCAAAAGGCGGAGCCTGAGTAGAGCGGTTTAGTATATCGTACAGAGGACTTCGCCACCAACATTGAGTTTGCGTGCTTCTTTGTCCGTGATAATACCTTTCGGCGTGGACAAAATCGCAATACCAAGCCCGTTGCGTACACGCGGAGCTTCCGCAGAAGGCGTATAACGACGCAGACCCGGACGACTTATGCGTGTAATCTTATCAAATGGAGCACGTCCGTTAAAATATCGGAGCGATACACGTAAGATGTTTTGCTTGTTATCTTCGATAACTTGAAATTCTCCTATGTAACCTTGCTCTTTCAAGATTTTAGCGATAGCAATCTTCATTTTTGAAGAAGGAACATCTAAGCGCTTATGACGAGCTTTCGATGCGTTCCGCACTCGCGTCAGAAAATCGGATATTGGGTCTGTAACCTGCATTGTACTTAGACAATTGATGATACTGTTTTTATTGATTAGCTATTGTTTTTCAGCGCCTTGGCAAACAACTTACCAACTTGATTTACGAATGCCCGGAATCTTCCCATCAAGGGCAAGCTCTCGGAATTTATTCCGACCCAAACCGAATTTACGATAGACTCCTCTGCCGCGACCAGTCAAATTACAACGGTTACGTAACCGTGTTGGAGAACTATTACGAGGAAGTTTTTGAAGTGCTTCCCAGTCGCCAGCCTCTTTAAGAGTGGCGCGCTTTTCAGCATATTTATCAACGAGTCTTTGTCGCTTTTGATTACGTGCTACGATTGCTGTTGTTGACATAACGGTTCAGGAAGTAAAATGATTCTTCGTTTTGTTTACGCTGTGGCTTCTTGTTGTTTTCGGAATGGGAAACCAAACTCTTTGAGAAGCGCATACGCTTCTTCATCGCTTTGAGCAGTTGTAACAAAGGTAATATCCATACCGCGAATTTTTGACACTTTATCTACGTCAATTTCGGGGAAGATAATCTGCTCTTTGATTCCCATCGAATAGTTTCCACGTCCATCAAAAGATTTGTCGGAAAGACCCCTGAAATCTCTAATGCGAGGAGCAACAATGTTGATAAACCTGTCAAGAAATTCATACATATGAGCGCGACGAAGAGTTACTCGGCAACCAATCGGCTGATTCACGCGCAACTTAAAATTAGAGATTGCCTCTTTTGCTAATGTAATTGCTGGTCGCTGACCAGTAATCAATTCCATTTCCGTAATGGCGGATTGCATGATTTTTTGGTCTTGCGTGGCAGCGCCAACGCCCATGTTAATCACAATCTTATGCAACTTTGGCACTTGCATTACAGAACTATAGCTAAATTTCTTCATCAGCGCAGGAGCTACGTTTTCTTTGTAAACTTTAGCCAGACGCGCGTCTGGTGCTTTAGGCGCATTTTCAGGTAATCTTCCACCCTCAAGAGTGAATTCTGTCTTTTTAGTTTTGACTGGTGTTTGCTGCTTTGCCATTGCTATTATTATTCAAGAGGTAGATATAGTTTCTGACTGAAGGAATACGAAAAACTGCAATGCTTTGAAAAAGTTCTCTAAGAACTCATTCTAGCCACAAATTTAGACTTCTTCGCCAGTGGTTCTTGCGATACGAACGCGGCTTTTTTCGCCATCCTGCTCGACAACTTTTACGCCAAGACGTGTAGTCTTACCAGATCCGTCAAGCAACATTACATTAGAGTAATGAATCGGCATTTCACGCTCAATTATTTGCCCTTGCTGTGTATTTGGCGAAGGACGCATATGGCGCTTGCGTACGTTGATGCCTTCAACAACAATGCGCATTTTTTCAGGAAGAAGTTCAATAACACGACCTTCTTTGCTCTTATCATTACCGGCAAGAATGCGGACGGTATCGCCTTTTTTAATTTTGAGTTTCATAGCAGTATGAAAGATAAATATCTTCGTCAAATTCTTAGTAACGCAGCCCTTAAAGCAAGTCTCAAAATTAGAGAACTTCCGGTGCGAGCGATACAATTTTCATAAAACTTTTATCGCGGAGTTCGCGAGCAACGGGTCCAAAAATACGGGTTCCACGAGGCTCACCTTGCGTATTCAAAAGTACAGCTGCATTTTCGTCAAAGCGGATATACGAGCCATCTTTGCGGCGAATTTCTTTTTTTGTCCGTACAATAACTGCACGCGACTTATCGCCCTTTTTTACGCCTGCGTTTGGTATAGCATCCTTAACAGAGACTACGATAATATCGCCAATGCCTGCATAACGCTTTTCGTGACCACCCAAGACGCGAATACATCGTACTCTTCTTGCGCCTGAATTATCGGCAACAACGAGGTTTGTTTCTTCTTGAATCATTGCAGGATCTGCTCACTTTCTGGTGAAAAATTTATCACAGTAAAAATTACTTCGCACGTTCAAGTACTTCAACCAATCGCCAGCGCTTATGAGCACTCAAGGGACGGGTCTCCATAATCCGAACTGTATCACCTTCATTGCAGGCGTTTTCAGCATCGTGTGTCATAAACTTTGTCGTTTTCTTGAAATACTTCTTGTAGAGCGGATGCGCTACTTGACGTTCAACGGCGACAATGATTGTTTTGTCCATTTTTTTGGCGCTGACAACCTTACCAATTTTTACTTTGCGTCTTCCGCGCTGAGTCTGTGTTTGTATCGTTTCCATAGTGGAATCCATTTGTCTTATTCGTTATTTTGAACGTTGGCGCTCACCGATGATGGTGTTAATGCGAGCAATATCTCTGCGAAGCGTTGCCAAATATGCAGTATTTTCAAGTTCGCCGAGTGTCTTTTTGAATCGCAAGTTAGTCAATGTCTCTTGCGAATCTTTCAGATTCATTGACAAGTCTGCGTCATTTAATTTGCGCAAGTCTTCTGATTTACGAGCTTTCATGTTTCTTTGCTCCTTTTAATGATGCTCTTGCGCATCAATGCGTGTTACAAACTTCGTTTTAATCGGCAATTTGTGCGACGCAAGGCGCATTGCTTCCATTGCTTTTTCCTTCGGCACACCGTCGAGTTCAAAAAGAATCCGACCAGGCTTAATGACAGCAACATAATACTCTGTGCTACCTTTACCCGAACCCATTCGCACTTCTGCGGGCTTTTTTGTGTACGGCTTATCAGGGAAAATACGAATCCAAACCTTACCGTCACGGCGAAGATAACGATTAATCGCGATACGAGCCGATTCAATCTGGCGATTTGTGATCCAAGCTGGCTCAAGCGCTTTCAAACCGAAGGTACCGAAAGCCACTTGCGAACCGCGAAATGCTTTACCCTTCATTCTACCGCGCTGTGTTTTGCGATATTTCACTCTTTTTGGTAGCAGCATGATATTTCCTTAAATGCTTTTGATGCGTTATTGCTGATTTCTAGCGCTATCTTCAATGTCCGGTGACCGAAGCATCAGAATTAGCGCGACGATTTTGGATTTCCGCCCGGCGCAGCAGGTTTTTCTTGATACATTGACGCGCTTCCACCAAGCACTTCACCTAAACAAATCCAGACTTTGATGCCAATTGCACCATAAATTGTCTGAGCCGTACCGGTTGCGTAGTCAATGTTTGCTCGAAGAGTGTGAAGCGGGACACGTCCTTCGCGATATTTTTCCATTCGCGACATATCAGCTCCACCCAAGCGGCCATTACACACAATACGAACACCTTCTGCACCCATTCGCATGGCAGCACTTACACCTTGCTTCATTGCACGGCGGTATGATATGCGACCTTCAAGCTGCTGAGCAATGGTATCTGCAACAAGTTGTGCATCAATTTCGGGACGCTTGATTTCACTGATAAGAATTTTTACTTCTTTCGAGGTAATTTTCTTTAATTCCTCCTCAAGCTGAGCAATTTCCTTACCAGAGCGACCAATAACAACACCTGGACGCGATGTCTTGATGGTAAGGCGAATTTGCTTTGGCGTTCGCTCAACAATGATGCGCGAAATACCAGCTTTTTTGAGGCGCTCATGGAGGTACTTACGCACCATCATGTCTTCGGCGAGCTTACTGGCGAAGTTTTTCTCATCAAACCAGTTTGCATCCCACGCGCGAATGATTCCAAGACGGAAACCAATGGGGTTAGTTTTCTGACCCAAGGTTAATCTCCTAATCGAAAATGTACGTTGTGAATAATTAGCTTACGGATTGAACGACAATTGTCAAGTGGTTCATACGCTTGCGAATGCGATAAGCGCGTCCCATTGGGGCAGGACTAATGCGACGAAGCATCGGACCTCCGTTTACAAACGCACCGATTACTTTCGCATCTTCCATATCAAACCGAGCATTTTCATGCTTGTCGGTAAGATTTGCGTAGGCAGAGCGAAGAACAAATTCCGCATCACGTGCCGCGTGTTTTGAATTGAATTTTAGCAAGGACATCGCCTCGGCAACACTTTTGCCGCGAATCATGTCAATAACAAGTCGCATTTTACGGGGCGAACCCGGAAGAAAACGCTTTGTTGCTTTTGCTTCAAACTTTTGCATTGGTGTAACCTTTGGAAAAATTATTTGCCTTTAAGATCTTTTCTGTTGCCTGCATGACCTTTGTAGGTACGTGTCGGTGCGAACTCGCCCAGTTTATGACCAACCATATTTTCTGTTACATAGACCGGAATAAATTTGTTTCCGTTATGCACAGCAAACGTATGACCGACAAATTCCGGCGCGATAGTCGAAGCGCGTGACCACGTTTTGACAACAACTTTTTTGTTGGACGCATTAAGGGCAGTAATTTTTTTTGCCAATTTAATGCTGATAAACGGTCCTTTTTTAAGCGAACGTGCCATTGTACTTTAATTCTAAAGTGTTACGTGGTTGGAATTTACTTCACCCGGCGGCGAACGATATATTTATTAGACAGTTTGCGTTTTTTACGGGTCTTCAAACCTTTGGCAAGCTGACCCCATGGTGAGCGAGGATGCTGACGACCACCACCGGATTTGGAACGACCTTCACCACCACCCATTGGGTGATCAACAGGGTTCATTGCCATACCACGGGACTGAGGGCGCACACCAAACCAAATCATTCGACCCGCTTTGCCATACGAGATATTTTCGTGGTCGGAATTGCCTATTGTACCCAACGTTGCAAGACAAGTAACAGGCACCAATCGCACCTCGCTTGAAGGCAACTTAATTTGTGCATTTTTTTCATCGCGAGCAACTAACACCACAGCATTTCCGGCACTACGAGCGATTTGACCACCCTTACCCGGCTTCATTTCTACATTGTGAATAAACGAGCCTACTGGAATTTTTGATAGCGGGAGCGCATTTCCATCACGTATTTCAGCGCTGGGTCCAGACTGCAAAATATCACCCACTTTTACTGACCCGGGAGCAAGAATATAGCGCAATTCTCCGTCATCATATTTCAAGAGTGCTATACGTGCTGTACGATTTGGGTCATATTCAATGGCTTCTACGCGAGCATTTATGCCATGCTTATTGCGCTTAAAGTCAATGATCCGATAGCGACGCTTATGACCGCCGCCGCGGTGACGCGAGGTAATGCGTCCAGTATTATTACGACCACCTGATTTTTTAAGAGGCGCAAGTAGGCTTCTTTCAGGTGTTGACTTGGTAATTTCCTCGAACGTACTCACAGAATAGAAGCGCGTTCCAGGTGTAATCGGCTTGAGTTTGCGAAGTGCCATAATTCTAAGTTCGGTAGAGCGAATTCGGTATATGCGAAGTTCGGTATATGCGAAGATTCTGGGCGAAAATGGTTACGAATTACTCGTTTGCACCAGTTCCGATGTCAATAGTTTGACCAGTTTTCAGCGTAACATACGCTTTTTTTCGAGCTGCTGTTTTCCCAGCAAACCGACCACGCTTAGTAAACTGCACCGTACGCTTGGGGCGTACACGGATTGTACGGATGCTGATAACATCCACAGTAAATTGCGTTTCAATAGCCTTACGAATTTCAATCTTATTTGCTTTTACATCTACTTCAAAAGCATATTGACGAGAAGTATTGAGTTTCGTAGCTTTTTCTGTAATAATTGGCCGTTTCAGAACTTGCATCGTAGTTTCCTCGTGAGTAACCTTTTACTCTGCAAAGGTTTTAATAAGGACATCAACCGCGCTTTTATGAACAAGAACTTTCTTGTTGCTCAGGATGTCATAGGTTGAGATTTTATCGGCAACTTGTGTCGTCAGACGTTCAATATTGCGCGAGGACAAATACACATTGTCGTTGGTCGCCGAAAGCAAGTGAAGAACTTTTTGCCCTGTCAGGTTGAGCGCGGCAAGTACATCTGCCATTTGCTTAGTCTTGATAGAACCAAAGTTCAAATCTTCAATAACAACAAAGTTGTTCTCACGAACACGTAGTGTCAAAGCAGACTTTCGAGCAAGACGAACAACTTTCTTCGGCAACTTCACCGAGTACTTATGCGGTCGTGGCCCAAAAACTGTTCCACCACCAACCCAAAGCGGAGAGCGTGTTGAGCCGGAACGTGCCGTACCACGACCTTTTTGTCGCCATGGCTTTTTACCGCCTCCAGACACTTCGGCTTTTTCTTTTGTTTTGTGCGTACCTTGTCGTTGATGAGCTAGGTACTGACGCACAGCAAGATACATTGCGTGTTCGTGTGGCTCGACATTAAAGATTGAGTCAGGTAATTCTACTTGACCGGCAACTTTGCCATCTTTTGAAAAGACATCAGCTTTCATAGTGAAATTTCCTTCAAGGGATTCCGTAGGGAATTCTTCCAAAGTTAGTCTATCGTGATCGTTAAATCTTTACAATCTCTACGATTGAGTTGGGAGCGCCGGGAATACTTCCTTTGACAATAAGGAGATTTGATTCCGGAATGATGCGCAGAACTTTCAAGTTACGCACCGTTATACGCTCACCGCCCATTCGACCAGCCATACGCATACCTTTAAAGACACGCGACGGAAAGGACGACGAACCAATAGAACCGGGAGCGCGAGGACGATCTGATTGACCGTGAGTTGTCATGCCAACACCGCCAAAATGATGTCGCTTAACAACACCTTGAAAGCCGCGACCTTTTGAGTCACCGGAGATTTTTATTTTGTCTCCAACAGCAAAGTCTGCTACAGTAATCTCGTCGCCAACTTTGACTTGCTTTCTGATATTGCGAAACTCACGGAGGTGTCGCCTGAACTCCACTTTTGCTTTTGCGAAGTGACCCGCAAGAGGTTTATTAACTTTACGAGCTGGGATTTGACCGAAGCCAATTTGCACAGACTCATAACCATCATTTTCTTTCGTGCGAACTTGCACGACTGGACAAGGACCTGCTTCGATAACTGTGCAAGGAATATAATCTCCTGCATCAGTAAAGATGCTTGTCATGCCGATTTTTCTGCCGAGTAATACGCTCATTATTGTTTGGCTCCTTAGACTTTGATTTCAACATCTACGCCGGCAGGTAGCTCCAAGCGCATGAGGGAATCCACTGTTTTAGGCGTGGAATTCAGAATATCAATAAGACGCTTATGAGTGCGTGATTCAAACTGCTCGCGTGATTTTTTGTCAACGTGAGGAGAACGCAGGACGGTATAAATTTGCTTCTCAGTCGGAAGCGGAATCGGGCCAGAAATCACGGCACCGGTCTGCTTTACTGTGCGAATAATTCGCTCTGCCGACTTGTCAATCAAATTGTGGTCGTAGGACTTCAGCTTTATGCGGATTTTCTGACGTGCCACTTGTGTGCCTCTTTCAGTGAAACCTTGTAATGCGAATTTATTTGTTTTGTTTTGAGATATGAACGCAGCTTTTTGTTTAAGCTAAAAACTACGTCCATATTTCTCACAACTCTTTTCATTCAGAAAAGAGAAGCAATATCTTACTGAAGAATTTTAGTAACAACGCCGGAGCCTACTGTACGTCCACCTTCACGAATAGCGAAGCGAAGACCTTCCTCCATAGCGATTGTAGTAATAAGTTCAATGCTAAGATTGTCAAGGTTATCACCCGGCATAACCATTTCAGTACCGTCAGGAAGCGTAGCCACACCCGTCACATCCGTTGTACGGAAGTAGAACTGCGGACGATAGCCGTTAAAGAACGGAGTATGACGACCACCTTCTTCTTTAGAAAGAACGTATACCTGAGCGGTGAATTTTTTGTGAGGGGTGATTGAACCCGGCTTAGCGAGTACCATGCCGCGCTCAAGCTCATTTTTATCAACACCACGAAGAAGAAGCCCAACGTTGTCGCCCGCTTGACCTTCATCAAGAAGCTTGCGGAACATCTCAATACCCGTTACGAATGTTTTCTTGTTGAGACCCAAACCAATGATTTCAACTTCTTCGTTCACCTTAACGATACCACGCTCAATACGACCAGTACCTACGGTACCGCGACCTGTAATCGAGAACACGTCTTCGATAGGCATAAGGAACGGCTTATCAACGGCACGCTCAGGCATCGGGATATAGCTATCAACCGCATCCATAAGCTCGTAGATACATTTGAGGCGCTCATCATCAGTCTTCACAGCCGGGTCTGCACCAGCATCAAGTGCTTTCAACGCAGAACCTTTAACAATAGGAGTATCATCGCCAGGGAAGCCGTAACGGCTAAGAAGTTCGCGGATTTCCATTTCAACAAGCTCAACAAGCTCAGGATCAGCAATATCAATCTTATTCATAAAGACTACGATACGCGGTACACCTACTTGACGAGCTAACAAGATATGCTCACGCGTCTGCGGCATCGGACCGTCTGTAGCAGCCACCACAAGAATCGCACCGTCCATTTGAGCAGCACCCGTGATCATGTTTTTTACATAGTCAGCATGACCTGGACAGTCAACGTGCGCATAGTGACGCTTATCTGTTTCATATTCAACGTGCGCAGTAGCAATGGTAATCCCACGTGCCTTTTCTTCGGGCGCGTTATCAATCGAATCGTATCCACGGAACTGTGCATTGCCTTTTTTTGCAAGACCAGCAGTAATTGCAGCCGTAAGGGTTGTCTTACCGTGGTCAACGTGACCGATCGTACCGACGTTTACGTGCGGTTTATTGCGCTCGAATTTCTCTTTAGCCATTGTAGTAGCTCCTCAATGCAGTGAAAAATTGTGAAAGAGATAAAGTGTATTTGAAATCAATTTTATTTCTAGTATGTTGGCGCGTTTACCGCCGGCTCATAATGAGCAAACTTCATTGTGTATGATGCTCGTCCCTGCGTAATGGAACGCAGCTTTGTCACATAACCAAACATTTCTGAAAGTGGTACAAAGGCTTTAACAAGCTGCAAATCCATGCTTTGCTGCGAAATACCTTCTATTTTACCTCGCCTAGAACTTAAGTCTCCAACAACATCGCCCATATTTTTATCCGGCGTAACCACTTCAACTTCAAATGTTGGCTCTAGCAGAACCGGCGAAGCGTTGCGAACCGCCTCTCTGACGGCATTAGACGCTACAATTGTAAATGTAACTTCGGTAGAATCTGCTTGACTAAAGGACGCATCAACGAGTTCAACCTTAACATCAACGATGGGATAGCTCATTATTGGACCATTTTGCAAGCCTTGTCGAACTCCTTGCTCTACAGCATTAACGAAGTTTTTGGGCAAAACTGATATATCCACTTTGTTTTCAAAGACAATGCCTTTGCCAAGATTGTTTGGCGCGACACTCAGGACAACACGTGCAAACTGCTGTTTTCCAGCAGCACTCCGATCAAGTATTTCTTCTTGGCGAACCGCAGAGACTATAGTCTCGCGATACGCTACTTGGGGCTTACCAATATTGACACCAACTCCGAATTCACGCTTTAGCCTATCTACCATAATCTCAAGCTGTAACTCACCAACACCGCTGATGAGCACTTGCCCTGTTTCTTCATCGGTTTTGAAGCGAAATGTCGGGTCTTCGTCTGTTAGTTTTTGTAATGCGTCAGTAAGTTTTTCTTGGTCGGCTAGAGTTTTCGGCTCAACGGCTTGATTAATAACCGGCTCAGCAAACTCTATTTTTTCGAGGAGGATTGGATGGGCTGCATCACAAATAGTATCTCCTGTTCGTGCGCCTTTTAATCCAACGACTGCGACGATTGAACCGGCATACTCTTCCTCAACATCCTCGCGCTGATTTGCTTTCATTCGCAGCAAACGCCCGATGCGCTCTTTTTTTCCGGTTGCGGCGTTTAACAAATAAGCACCTACTTTTAACGTACCGGAATAAACACGCATGAATGTCAAGCGACCAACAAATTGGTCTGTAACAACTTTGAAAACAAGAGCCGCAAGCGACTCATCATCTTGAAAGTTGCGATACAACTCCTCGTGCGTATCAAGCGTATACCCTTTTACGCCGCCTATATCTAGTGGGGACGGCAAGTACTCTATGACGGCATCCAACAATTGCTGAACACCTTTATTCTTGAAAGAGGCACCACAAAGAACTGGAGTAATCTGTGTTTGAATTGTTCCTTTGCGAAGTGCGGTCAAAATTTCTACATTATCAAGCGTACCGTGCTCAAGATATTTTGCAAGCAACTCATCATCTATTTCCGCAGCAGATTCTACAAGCATTGAGCGATACTCTTCCGCTTGAGCAATCATACCCTCTGGTATATTTTCTGTAGAAAACTTCAAGCCAAGCGAGTCATCGTCATAAACGTGAGCTTTCATTTGAAGGAGATCTACAACACCAGTAAAATCTTCACCAGAACCTATTGGAAGCTGTAGAACAACCGGATTAGCACTGAGCTTTTCTTTCATCATCTGAACCACTCGAAAAAAGTCTGCTCCAATACGATCCATCTTATTAACGAACGCTATTCGAGGAACATGATACTGTTCAGCTTGCCGCCAAACAGTTTCCGACTGCGGCTCGACACCGCTGACTGCGCAGTAGAGCGCGACAGCGCCATCGAGAACGCGCAGCGAGCGCTGCACCTCGACGGTGAAATCTACATGACCAGGAGTATCAATGAGATTAAACTGACAATCACGCCACTGAAAATGGGTCGCAGCAGAGCTAATCGTAATTCCACGCTCACGCTCTTGCTCCATAAAATCCATCACAGCCGTGCCGTAATGAACCTCACCCATCTTGTGAACAGCTCCTGCATAAAACAAGATTCGCTCACTGGTTGTCGTTTTTCCCGCATCAATATGAGCCATAATGCCAATGTTTCGTACCTTTTCTATCGGTGTTACACGTGGCATAATTTCGACCTAACGCAAAGAAACTATTCTATCAAAGAACAAAAATTTTCTAATTTATCTCAATTTACCATTTAAAGTGCGCAAATGCCTTATTAGCATCTGCCATTCTGTGCATATCATCGCGTTTTTTTATCGCAGAACCTTCGCCATTAGCAGCAGCCGTCAACTCATTTGCCAAACGCTGTGCCATGGATTTATCGCGACGGGAACGAGCAGCACCTTTAAGCCAACGGATTGCAAGCGCCACACGACGCGCCTCGGGAACCTCCGAAGGAACCTGATAAGTAGCTCCGCCAACACGACGAGCACGAACCTCAACTGCCGGAGCCGCATTCGCCATCGCTTTGCGGAAGAACTCCAACTCATCTTGACCGGTCTTTTCACGAATAATATCGAGAGCACCGTACATGATTTTTTGCGCGGTCAATTTTTTCCCATCGTACATAATACTATTAATGAATCTTGTAATGATTACATCTTTGTACTTCGGATCTGCCGGAGTTGGAAAACGTTTTGCTCTTGCTTTTCTCATTGCTTTAAGAAGTAAAATCTAGTGAGATTTTGTATTCAATTTTAATTAGGGACGACAAAGACATTTCACATCAAATTATTTCTTCTTGCCTTTTGTCTCGGGAGCTGCACCCGGCTTCGGACGCTTTGCTCCATATTTTGAGCGTGCCTGCTTACGGTCTTTAACACCCTGCGTGTCGGCAGTACCACGAATAATGTGATAACGCACACCGGGCAAATCCTTTACACGACCGCCACGAATCATTACAATAGAGTGCTCTTGCAAGTTATGACCTTCACCAGGGATATACGCAGTAACCTCAATTTGATTTGAGAGACGAACACGAGCTACTTTGCGAAGCGCTGAATTTGGCTTCTTTGGAGTAGTTGTATAAACCCGCGTACACACACCGCGCTTCTGAGGGCAAGAATCAAGTGCAGGCGATTTACTTTTGTATTCGACTACGGTTCTACCTTTGCGAATGAGCTGATTGATTGTAGGCATAACGTACTAGAATTTCTGTCGTAAGTGTGTTTTTTGAAATCCACGAAAATCAACAATATCGTGTGATAAGCGTCAAGTGTAATTCAAGTGAGCAACAAAACTACGATACTTTTCTTTGTTGTCCAAATTTTTTTTACACTTTCTGCAAAATTATTCTTTGCAAGACACTCTTCACATATCACCTTCTACTGCTTTCCGGCTTGCTATTATCTACTCTGCAAGGCATGTGCACATTACTTTTTCTTCAGCACTTTTACCAGAAAGATTATCAAAAAACGAGAAAATAGTCGTAGATTGGAACCCTTATTCATTATGTCTAGTAGTTATACACTAGCTCTTCATCCCTCTTTAGCTACTCTTACGTGAACACCATGCTCAGGATACATCTGCTCGCCGGCATCATTCTTTGTTACTCTTTTTCTATCTTTGCTCAATCACAGCCAAACCCAGCACCGACACAAGAGATTTTCCGTGCTATGCGTGATGAAATCAAGCGCTCTATGAATGAGTTGCAGCTTCCTTCATTGGAAAAGCCGTATTACATTCAGTATTCGCTTACGCATAATTCTTCCAATAATATCAAAGCCTCATTTGGCAGCCTGACAGAATCTCACTTGGCACAAGATAACCGTCTCGCGGTTGGCTTACGCGTGGGTTCTGCTCAATTTGACAACACCAATTTTTTTGACCCCGCACTCGGGTTTTTTGGCTCAAGCGATGACGAAGAACGCTTCAAAAGCCGCTCTATTCCTACTGAGCTGGATTACTCAGCCCTGCGCCGCGAACTTTGGCTCGCAACCGATGCTGCATACAAGCAGTCAGCCGAACTGTATGCCAAAAAGCAAGCGGCATTAAAAAATCGAGTACGAGTTGATACCCTACCCGATTTTACCCTCTACTCTTCAACTTCTAATGTAGATACCATTCCTATACCCACGTTTGATAAAGTCTATTTTGAACACCTTGCCGTCGATCTTTCGGCGGTTTTTCGGGATTTTCCCGCCGTTACGCTCTCTACCGTTGCAATTGAGTTCAATACCAAACAAGAATTGTTTATCAACACGGAAGGTCGCGAGTATGTGCGAACCGATCTTATTGTTGGCGTAGAAATCGTCGCTACGGCTCAGGCAAAAGACGGGATGCCACTTGCACAGGTGTATAGCTCTTATAGTCGTACTCCAAGCGGTTTGCCGAACCGCGATTCTTTGCTTAAAGCTACTCGTGCGTTAGCACAAAAGCTCTCACAAAGTCTTACAGCACCTGTTGCTCAAGCATATTCAGGTCCGGTTCTCTTTGAAGATCAAGCCGCCGCAGAAGTATTCTTACAGATATTTGCACCAAACCTTGCCACGCAGCGCCCACCAGTTACCGAGCGTGGTATCAGCGATAATCCGCAAAATGCAACGTTTCAAAATAAGGTGGGAGCACGGGTAATGCCGGAGTTTCTGTCCGTAGCCGTTACGCCATCTCAAGCAGTCTTTGGTACGACACAGCTTGTGGGAGCATACCGCATTGACGACGAGGCGATTCCGGCGGAATCTTTTCAAATCATCAAAGGCGGCTATTTGAAAGGTCTCATGTCTTCGCGTACTCCCACACGCCGCATCAAGACTTCTAATGGTCACAACCGTGGCGGGGCTGCCATGTTCAGCGTTTTAGACGTTTCTGCCAGCAAAGACCGCACACAATCCTACACGAAACTACGCGCGAGGATGCTCCAGCTTTGCAAAGATCGTGACTTGCCATACGGAATTGTTGTACGGAAAATTTTGAATCCTAATATTTTAATGACCACACTCTACAATCTTACCGAAGGTGACTTTCCTTTCGCCCGCACACCCGGACAAATGACCGCAATCGAAGCCTATCGCATTTACCCTAACGGGCGGGAAGAGCTTGTGCGCGGGTGCGACGTTGCGGGCATGACAGTACAATCCTTCAAAGAGGTTCTTGCTGTAGGCGACCGCAAGACCGCCTATAACTGCTATGCACTACCCGTTACCGCAGCATTTTTCTCCGGAGGAGCACAATTTCTGCCTGCTTCGGTGATTTTGCCGGCGCTCCTTTTTGAAGATATTGAAATTCGCCCTATCGAAGATGATTTCACAAAGCCGCCTATTCTGCCACATCCGTTCTTTTCTCGCAAGTAACATTTCTCCTTGATGATTATGGCAAAAATCACAGCGACATCAATAACAGAACACCTCTGTCTCCCTGCGTCCCTTGCTAAAGGACTCCATCAGGCTCACAGAACGAATTTTTATACAACTCCAAGCAAGTATTTACAGTCATCGCTTTGGAAGTTCCTCAAGGCAACTCTAGGGCTTTTTTTAACAACGCTCTTTTGCTTTATTCCTCCCAAGGCTCAGGCACAGCATCCGTCCTACTCAAATGGCATAGTGCTAGTCAAATTCAAAGCTAATTCACCCATCTTCGCTGCATGGGAAAGAAGCGGAAGACGCGGTACCATACCGAGCCTGCAAACTGTTCTCAGCGCTCATACAAGCGAAGCTCTCTTTGATGATGGTTTAATCAACGGCGTTATAGAGCGCTTTAGCCGACTGACCGAAGATGATCCCGCCAAACGCGCATCTACACTCACGCGCTGGTGCAAAATTCGCTTTAGTGCCAAAACCGATGCTGCTTTCCTTGCCAGTAAACTAAAAAATTTATCTGACGTAGAATACGCCGAACCGCTTTACTATCGGACTCTTACCGATACACCGAACGACCCCTTTACCGGTTCTCAGCAGTATTTACGCATTATTCGTGCTTTTGAAGCATGGGACGTTGTACGGACACAAGCGGACACATCGCAACGTGTTATTATAGGAATTGTTGATAGTGGTGTTGACTACAATCATGAAGATTTAGCAGCAAATATTTATGTCAATCTGGGCGAAAGTGGTATGGACGCTCAAGGGCGTGACAAACGAACCAACGGCATTGACGACGACCGTAATGGCAGGGTAGATGACTGGCACGGCTGGAATTTTGCAGCTGATGCCGACGGTAACGAAAACAACGACCCTATGCCCATCGGCAACACGCACGGTACACACGTTGCCGGAATAGCAGGCGCAGTTACCAATAACAACATCGGTGTAGCAGGTGTAGCACGGCGTATTTGGCTTCTATCCGTCAAATGTAGTCCACCCGGCTCAACGTTAGTACCGGGCGGTTTTCGTGGTATTATCTACGCTGCAGTAATGGGTGCAAAAATTATCAACTGTAGCTGGGGCGACATCTCACGTTCACAGGCAGAACAGGACGCAGTTAATATCGCTACCGAACTCGGCTCCTTGATAATTTCGACTGCTGGTAATGACCGTCGCTATACGGCATTTTATCCGGGTTCGTATGACAACACGTGTTCTGTGGCATGGCTGGAAGATGACGACACGCGGCTTGCGGGAAATTATCACGAAACGGTAGATATTGGCGCTCCCGGAACAAATATTTATGCTACTTTCGCAGATAATCGCTATGGCTCTCAAAGCGGTACATCTATGGCAGCTCCGATGGTATCGGCAGCAGCGGCGCTTGTCAAAATGCGTTTCCCACAGCTTTCGCCTCGGCAAATTCTTTCTCAATTAAAAGCTACAGCCGATAATAACGACCGCCTAAATCCTGATATGGTGGGGCTTATTGGCACAGGACGACTGAATATGTTGGCTGCCGTACAAACCGTCAACCTGCCATATATCGAAGTTCGTGGCTACACGGTGCAAGATGAAAATAATAATGGACTACTTGAATCCGGTGAACGCGTCACCGTACAACTCAATCTTGCGAACGGCTTTGCTGCTGTCGCCGGAGCGCGTATTTCTATGCGAACAACAATTGCTACCAATAGCGCTTTTTATCCGTTTTTCGACGATACCGTTCGACAAGTTCCTAATCTTGCTATAAACGAAGCCCGCATGAGTGCTGTAAACTTTAGCTTCCGTCTCACCACGATGCTTTCGCAGGATTTCATTGTGCCTCTACTTTTCTCTATCACCGATGCCAATGGCAAGCTCATCGGGCGAGATGCACTCACGCTTTCGGTCAATACATCCTACCAAACTCTTCGTGGTAATGCACTCAGACTCACAGTCAATAGTCGTGGCAGTTTCGGCTTCAATGATTTCCCCACTAATATGCAGGGTGACGGCTTGTTGTACCAGCCCCGCGATACCAATAATCTCATCTACGAAGGTGGTTTAATTATTGCGAGTGGAGCAGATAGCATATCATCTTCCGTGCGTGACACTCCAACACAACGCGACAGAGCCTTTCTTGCCAACTCCCTGCTCTCCCTTAGCGCAACGCCTGATTCTTCACTTCTCACTGCACGCGCCAGTTTTGCTGACCGTGCTGCAAGCAATCAAGCAGGCGTGAGCGTTGACCAGACACTCCAGCAATATCGTCAGAGCCAGCGTCAAAACATGGTTATTTCCTCCTACATTATTACCAACACCTCTAGCCGCACCTTCTCTGACCTCTATGCGGGACTATTTTTCGATTGGGATATTGGCAACTACAGCCTCAACGAGACCTTTTGGGATAGCGAGTGCGGATGCGGTATTGCAAAAAGTTCCGGCGGTGATTTCCCTCTTATTGGTGTAAAATTGCTTTCTCCGCAAAAGCCAACTTTTTATCCAATTACGCTCGGCGATACAACACAGGATGCCATCACCTTAGAGAACGGCTTTCCCCGTAGCGATAAATATCGTAGTCTTTCGAGTGGTATATCTTCATCACGTAAATCGGGCGATATTGCCCACGTGGTCGGCGCAAGCGGAATGATGCTTCAGCCAACATCCTCTGTTTTGGTACGTTTTGCTATTGCCGGAGGACTTTCATTGGACGAAATTCGCGCCAGCTTCCGTACTCTCACCCAAGCCGATAGCGCTACTATTCGTCTCTACCCAAACCCCACAAGTAGTAACGCCTTTTTAGAATATGAACTCACCAGCGACCAAGTTGTCACGGTAGAACTCATCAATTCACTGGGACAAGTCGTAGCAATACCTGTGAGCCGCTTGCAAAGCAAAGGTTGGCAACAAACATCATTCGCATTGGACTCGCTGAGTTCCGGTTTATACTGGGTACGCTTACGCGGAGCGTCTCTTTCCCTCAGCAAGCCACTCCTTATTTCGCGCTAGTTTTAAAGCCTTTTCCGTCTCAAAAGCGACCCTGCGTTTTATACATTTTCACGCCTCATTGCTGATTATGGTAGCAAAAAGCTCGTGAATATGCGCAAAAGCGTTACTATGCGCCCGCAAGCGCACGTGTGCAGCAAAGTCCGTTGTCGGACGCAAGGCATAAAATGTACGCACGGCTACTACCAATGCTTCCGGCGATTCCGGCTGCACAACAAACCCCGTTTTTCCCTCGTCCACCGACTCTGCCAAGCCACCAACATTAGTAATGATAACAGGACGCTCAAATCCGTAGGCAATACCCAGAATCCCACTCTGCGTAGCGCTTCTGTATGGTAGTATTACCACATCCGAAGCCGCATAGAACGCAGCAACTTCTTCATTCGGAATGAAGCGGTTTATCATTTTTACGTGCGGCTCAAGCGCAAGTTCGCGTATAAGGTCGTGATAAGGCTTTGGATCGTCATAAAATTCCCCTGCAATCAGCAATTTCACACGTGGGTTCTCTCGCACAATCGTCGGCATTGCTCGCAATAAGATGTCTAGCCCTTTATACTTGCGGACGTAACCAAAAAACAGCAACACATCGTCATCGGCAGCAAAACCGAAACCTTGTTTTGCCTCGTCTTTGCTGCGTTGGAGCGATGTTTGCGCATAGAAATCACCAAAGACGGGAAGTTCCGAGCGGTAAATTGGTTTCCCATGTGCAAAGACTTTCACATCTTCTGCCACTTGGCTTGACAGTGTAAGAAATGATGCGGCATTCCGCAAGCCTAGTTTTGTCAGTATCGTATCAATCGCCCGTGCTTCATGCGAAATCACATTTTCCGTGATAAATAAAATCTTGCTTTGAAATTCTTCTCCTAAAAGTCTGGAAATCGCATAATGACTTGGTCCGAAGAAAGGATTCCACCAATCGAAGACAACCAAATCCGGCTGTAATTCACGCACTCGCCGCGCCACCCGCAACCACGAAAGCGGATTGACGGAACTAAGCAAACGCTCCGACGGTATTTGCTTCGTCATTGCTTGGCTTTGGTCGTACTGCGTTGTGCCGGGAAAAAGTAATGATGGATAGAGCAACGTGTAATTGATAAAATGCACACGAAAATGTGGCTCCAGTGCCTCGTAAAGATGCGACATAAAGAGCGCATTGCCACCACGATACGGATAAGTAGGACCGATAAGAACGATAGTTTTTTGCGGGGTTTGGAGCATACTTTTTTGGGGTGTAGCGATAATAATCTACAAAAATAAAAAAGCGACAAGGCTTTACAAAAAACCTTGTCGCTTGTCTGATTACTTCATCCCAAAGAATGACGCTTACGCGTTACCTTCAGCGCGACGCTTTTGGTAATCTTTGGTCATTTCTTCTTGAATGGATTTCGGTACTTGAGCGTATTTCACAAACTCCATTGAGAATTCGCCTTTGCCTTGTGTGGCAGAACGAAGGTCGGTGGAATAGCCAAACATCTCGGAAAGCGGTACTTCGGCATTGACGATAACGTAGTTATTATCAGCATCTGTACCCATAATCACAGCCCGACGCTGGCTAAGTTGACCGATAACTTGCCCTTGGAACTCATCCGGAACAGAGATTTCAACGTTCATAATAGGCTCCAATACGACCGGAGCGGCGTCTTTGTAGTGTTCGCGCACTGCAGTCATAGCAGCAACTTTGAACGCCATCTCGGACGAATCCACGGCGTGATACGCGCCGTCGTTCAAGACCACGCGAACGCCCATGACGGGCTGACCGATAAGCTGACCGTTTTTGAACTGTTCGGCAAATCCTTTATCGCACGCAGGGATGTACTCGCGCGGGATAACACCGCCAACGATTTCGTCAACGAATTCGTAGAGTTTGTCGCCTTCAACTTCCATCGGCTCGAAGTAGCCGGCAACACGACCAAATTGACCTGAACCGCCGGTTTGCTTTTTGTGTGTGTAGTTGAACTCAGTTTTTTTCGTGAGTGCCTCGCGGAATGCCACTTTCGGCTTACCGACGTTGACTTCGCAGTTGTACTCACGCTTGATACGCTCAATGTAAATTTCCAAGTGCAACTCGCCCATACCTTTGATGATGGTCTCGCCGCTCTCTTCATCGCGGTACACACGCAGAGTCGGGTCTTCTTTCGTGAAGCGGTTGAGTGCTTTGGAGAAATTAACCTGACCGGTTTTGTCTTTCGGTGCAACCGCAAGCTCAATAACCGGGTTTGGAACGAACATAGACGACATCGTTACGTTTTGTTTGCCATCGGTGAAAGTATCGCCCGAAGCACAATCCACGCCGAAGAGTGCGACAATATCGCCCGCTTTTGCCGAATCAATCTCGTTCATCTCGTTGGAGTGCATCCGCACAAGACGAGGAACTTTAATTTTTTTGTCGTTCGACATATTGATAACCGTATCGCCTTTGTTCACCGTGCCTTGGTAGATACGCATATAGGTCAGCTGACCATATTTGCCGTCTTCCAATTTGAAGGCAAGCATGACAAGCGGTTTGGTCGGATCAGATTTAATTTCGATTTTTGCTTCACCGTTATCTTGGTCAAGCGCTTCGATTCTGGTTTCCGGCGGGCTGGGAAGGTAGCTTATCACCGCATCCAGAAGCGTTTGAACACCTTTGTTTTTGTATGCAGAACCAACAAAAACAGGCGTGAGTTTCAGCGAAAGCGTACCTTTGCGGATAGCTGCCATAACTTGCTCTTCAGTGATAGCATCCTCTTGTTCGCCCAAGAATTTCTCCATGATAACATCGTCGAAGTCAGAAATGGCTTCGATAAGTTTGTGACGACGATCTTTCGCGTCAGCAAGAAGTTCTGCCGGAATCTCGGTGTAGCGAAGATTTTCACCCGAATCGCCATCATAATAAATTGCTTTCATTCTCACAAGGTCAATAACACCTGCAAAGTCAGCCTCACGACCAATCGGCATCGTAATCATAACGGCGTTGTGATTCAGTTTTTCGCGGAGCTGGGAAATAACTTTTTCAGCATTTGCGCCCGCACGATCCATTTTGTTGATGAACGCAAGGCGCGGTACGCTGTAACGGCGCATTTGACGGTCAACCGTAATAGATTGGCTTTGTACGCCGGAAACGGAGCACAACACGAGAATCGCACCGTCAAGAACGCGAAGTGCGCGTTCTACTTCGACGGTAAAGTCCACGTGTCCGGGAGTATCAATGAGGTTGATATTGTATTCGCCCCATTCGCAGAACGTTGCTGCGGACTGAATAGTAATACCTTTTTCGCGTTCCAAGTCCATGGAGTCCATTTTCGCGCCAACGCCGTCTTTGCCGCGTACTTCGTGAATAGCGTGAATACGGCCTGTGTAGAACAGGATGCGCTCGGAAAGGGTGGTTTTGCCGGAGTCAATGTGCGCGGAAATACCGATATTACGCACTTTTTCAAGGGGTGGAACTACAGTTGCCATGATACTAGCTCGCTAAAACGTAAAAAAAATGAAAGTAAAAGAGTTACTTACGACGTTATTTGCCAACTACATGAGTTGGTAAAGACTACTAAATTACAATTTTTCTTTCATAAAACCTAATTTTCCACAAAGAGCAGACGGGAATCAGACTTTTGGTATGTTTGTTGCTTCTCCAATGACAACAATCGAGTACTCAAAAACTGCAAATTTCCCTTTTGCCCAAGAAAAGCGTTTGACGGTATCGGAAAAGGTTTGTAGTTTTATGCGCTCAACTAAGAAATATTTTTCTACCCTGACAACGCCATACACAGCACATTACAATCATTATGGTCAAAAATCTTGTCATTGTCGAATCTCCCGCAAAAGCAAAAACGATTGAAAAGTTTTTAGGACAGGACTTTACGGTAAAATCCTGTTTCGGGCATATCCGCGATCTTGTGAAAACGGATGATGCTATAGACGTTAAAAATGGTTTCCGCCCGCGCTACGAAGTCTCGCCGGACAAGCGAGAAATTGTCAGTACGCTCACCAGACTTGCCGCCGAAGCAGAAACCGTATGGCTTGCGTCGGACGAAGACCGTGAGGGCGAGGCTATCTCGTGGCATCTCTTTGAAGCCCTCAAACTCCGCAAAGAAAAAACCAAGCGTATTGTTTTTCATGAAATTACTAAGCCTGCAATTCTCAAGGCAGTCCAGAATCCACGCGGCATTGACGAAGACCTCGTGAACGCGCAGCAAGCACGCCGTGTACTCGACAGGCTTGTAGGATTTGAGCTTTCACCCGTTCTCTGGAAGAAAGTCCGTCCGTCCTTGTCCGCAGGACGAGTTCAGTCGGTGGCTGTTCGCCTTATTGTAGAACGTGAGCGCGATGTGCAGAATTTTAATGCCATTTCGCTCTATCGCGTGAATGCAGAATTTGAAGCTGCCGCAGGCGGACGCTCCTTCAAAGCAGAACTCCCAAAACGGTTTGACAATGCTGCCGATGCAGAAAAGTTTCTGAACGCCTGCAAGGGTGCGACTTTCACGATAAAAAACCTCGAAACGAAACCGGCAAAAAAATCTCCCGCAGCACCCTTCACGACATCCACACTTCAGCAAGAAGCAAGTCGCAAGCTGGGCTACTCCATCACGCAAACGATGCTTCTAGCACAGCGCCTCTACGAAAGCGGTCACATTACCTATATGCGTACGGACTCGGTGAACCTGTCTGATTTGGCGATAGATGCAGCCCAAGAAGCTATTACCAACGCATTTGGAGCACAATACAGCAATCCGCAAAAATACGTCACCAAGAACGATTCGGCTCAGGAAGCACACGAAGCCATCCGTCCGACGGAGTTCACGCGCCGCGCCATTACGCCAAGTGGTGATGTGGACGCAAACGCCGTGCGACTGTACGAGCTTATCTGGAAACGCGCCGTTGCATCACAAATGGCAGATGCTCAGATAGAACGCACTATTGCTACCATCGGCATTTCAACAGTACCCGAAACACTGACCGCTACGGGCGAGGTCATTAAGTTTGACGGCTTTTTGAAATTATATCTTGAATCTACCGATGAAGAAAGTGATGGCGACGACGAAGGAATTTTGCCACCGATGAAACAAGGCGAGACCGTACCGCTACGCCAGATGACCGCTACTGAGCGCTTCGGCAAGCCCTCACCGCGCTACACCGAAGCAAGTCTTGTCAAAAAGCTGGAAGAACTCGGCATCGGTCGCCCATCTACCTACGCGCCGACTATTTCAACCATTCAAAAGCGCGGCTATGTGGTCAAAGAAGAGCGCGAAGGCAAGAAACGCGAGGTAACGATTTTTACACTGAAAGATAACGCCGTTACCAAGCAAACTGAAACAGAAAATTATGGCGCGGAAAAGAACAAACTCTTTCCTAGCGACGTAGGTATGCTGGTTACAGACTTTTTAGTCAAGCATTTCGATCAAATTATGGACTACAATTTTACCGCAACGGTAGAAAAAGAGTTCGACGAAATCGCGCGAGGCGAAAAAGTGTGGAACAAGATGATAGAAAATTTCTATATTCCGTTTCATCAGATTGTCGAAACAACCGTCGAGAGCGCCGAGCGACAGAGCGGAGAACGGCTCTTGGGGCAAGACCCCGAGAGCAGAAGAAATGTCTATACACGACTCGCTCGCTACGGTCCGGTGGTACAAATCGGCGACCCGACAGATGAAGATAAAAAATATGCGAATCTGCGCACCGGTCAATCACTAGAGACCATCACGCTGGAAGAAGCGTTACGTCTATTCACCGAGCGCACCGACCGCTTGCTTGGCATAGACCCAGCAAGTGGCAAAAACGTGTACGTCCGCATGGCACGATACGGACCGGTAGCACAAATTGGTGAGCCGGATGATGCAGAGAAAAAATTCGCTAGCCTCCGCGCCGGACAATCATTGCAAGCAATTACGCTGGAAGAAGCAATGACTCTCTTCCGTCTGCCGCGTGTGGTGGGACAATTTGAGAATAAAGATATGAAAGTGGCTCTGGGGCGTTTCGGACCATATATTTTGCATGATGATAATTTTTATTCGCTGACCAGAAATGATGATCCCTACACGATTTCCGCCGAGCGCGCCGTCGAGATTCTTCTTGCCAAGCGTAAGGCTGACAGCGACAAAATCATCAAAGAATTCACACTGGAGACCGGTGCGATTTTGCGGGTTTTGAAAGACCGATGGGGTCATTGCTTGGCAGTTGGCAAGCAAAAAGTTAAATTGCCGAAAGGCATGGCTGTAGAAGAGTTGACCCTACAAGAATGTTTAGCATTTGCGGGCGACATCAGTCTTGACCCCGAAAAACCTAAAAAGAAAAAAGCTGCTGCAAAAACAGCAACCACGAGTAAAACAGCAACTAAAAAAACAACCGCCAGAAAGCCCGCGACAGCAAAATCGAGCGCTAATGGCACAGTGAAGAAAGCGTCGAAGAAAAAATAAGAACAAAGGAAGAAAGATAAATTTCATCCTTTATCCTTCGTCTTTTCCCGAAAACCTCTCTCCTCGTTCACATTTTGCTTTACTAGAGCAGCGCCATGAAAAAGATTCTCGTCATAGATGATACGGACTTTATCCGTGAGGACATTGCCACGACACTCCAGTTCGAGGGCTATGAAACGATGACCGCCGAAGATGGCTTGGCTGGCATCGAAAAGGCAAAGACAGAGCGCCCCGACCTAATTTTGTGCGACGTTTCAATGCCGCGCATGGACGGATTCGGCGCACTTGAGCAAATACGCAAAACTGATGGCATTCGTACCGTACCGTTTATTTTCCTTACCGCAAAGGCAGAAAAAGCCGACATGCGCCGAGGTATGGAACTTGGTGCTAATGATTATCTCACGAAGCCTTTTACGACGGATGAACTTATTAATGCTGTTTCTGCGCAGTTTGAAAAAGTAAAGGATATCAAAAAAGAAATTGACGATAAGGTCTCGGATTTAGGGAAAAATATTACATATGCGCTGCCCCATGAATTTCGCACTCCGCTCACGGGCATTATC
>JANYDO010000265.1 GCA_025363605.1 Candidatus Kapaibacterium sp. | reverse complement strand
CAGGCGCTCGTAGAACGGGGCGTGAAAGCGGAGCGCTTACGCTCGAAGGGCTTGGGATTATCGCAGCCCGTTGCTAACAACGACACTGAAGACGACCGCCAGAAAAACAGGCGAACGGAGTTTGCGATTATTGCGCGGTAGGGCAGTTGGCATAATTTTTCTCAAGCGCACTTTCGTTTTTTTCGGGAGTGCGCTCTTTGTTTTCTGCTAAATTGGAGCGATATTTGCCTCGTTCTCGGACAACACCTCCATTCCATCACTTTTACCTATCTGTACCACTATGCAGCTTTCTTCTCCCAACGGGAATATCTCACCTCTGCGCAGCTTCCTGTTTGCGCTTGTGTTTTCAGTTGTTAGTATGTATGCGCCCCTTGCGGCATCAGCACAAAATCTTGATTCCACCTTCTTTCTCGGCATGAAGCCGCGCTCTATCGGTCCGGCGGGGATGAGCGGGCGCGTGGCAGCGATTGAATCCGTTCCGCAAAACCCCGATATTATCTACGTCGGCGCAGCAACGGGCGGCGTGTGGAAATCCATCAATCGCGGCACAACGTGGCAACCCGTCTTCGACACGCAGAACACCTCGTCCATCGGCGCAATTGCTTGCTTTGCGGGGAATCCCAATACGGTTTGGGTCGGCACAGGCGAAGGCAACGTGCGTAATAGCGCGGGCGTGGGACGCGGCGTATTCAGGTCGCTAGACGGCGGAAAAACGTGGAAAAGTCTTGGCTTGGAGAAAACCGAGCGTATTCACCGCGTCATTCTCCACCCCACCAACCCCGATATTGCGTGGGTGGCGGCAATGGGGACAACTTGGGGCGAGAACGCCGAGCGCGGCGTATTCAAAACCACCGACGGTGGCAAAACATGGCGCAAAACCTTATTCGTGGATAATAAAACAGGCTGCGCCGAACTTGCACAAGACCCGCACAACCCGAACCGTCTCATTGCGGGGATGTGGGAACACCGCCGTTATCCGTGGTTCTTCACCTCCGGCGGCATGGGAAGCGGTATGTACACCAGCAGCGACGGTGGCGAAACATGGACACGGCAAACGAACAAAGACGGTCTGCCGGAAGGCAATTTGGGGCGCGTAGGTATTTCCTTCGCCCAAAACGCTCCGGGCGTAGTCTATGCACTTGTGGAAGCTAAAGAAAGCGCACTTTTGCGCTCAGACGACGGCGGCGAGAAATGGCGCACCGTGAACAGCAAATTTGACATCAACCCTCGCCCGTTCTACTTTTGTGACATTCGTGTTCATCCGCAAAATGAAAATACCATTTACCGCTTGCAAGTAACGATGGATGTGAGCCAAGACGGCGGCAAAAGTTTTTCGCCGCTCTATCCCTACACCGTCATTCACCCCGACCACCACGCACTCTGGATTCATCCCGACGGCAAGTATATGATTGTCGGCAATGACGGTGGCATCGGCATTTCAGAAGATAATGGCAAAAACTGGCGCTTCGTGGACAATCTTCCACTTGGGCAATTCTACCATATTGCCGTGGATAACGATTATCCCTACAATGTTTACGGTGGCTTGCAGGACAACGGCTCATGGCGTGGTCCCTCGAACTCACTCCACTTCGACGGTATTTACAACTACGACTGGGTGACCGTCGGCTTCGGTGATGGCTTTGCGACTATTCCCGACCCTGAGAATAATGAGTATTGCTACGCCATGTCGCAAGGCGGTGCGCTGCTCTACGGACACATCAAAACGGGGGTTCGCAAGAGCATTCGCCCCACCGAAAGCCGCATGGGAGAGCTGGAAGTAAAGCACCGCTACAACTGGAATGCCGCCATTGCGCTTGATCCCTTCAATCCGAAAACAATCTATTACGGCAGTCAATTCGTTCACAAAAGCCTGAATAAAGGCGATTCGTGGCAAATCATCAGCCCCGACCTCACCAGCAACGACCCCGCAAAACAAAAATCCAACGAAAGCGGCGGCATTACGCGCGACGTAACGGCTGCCGAAAACCACTGCACGATTTTGTCCATTTCCCCAAGCCCGCTCAAAGAAGGCGTACTCTGGGTTGCGACCGACGATGGAAATGTGCAGCTTACCCAAGACGGCGGCAAAACGTGGTCTCGCGTCAGCGCAAGCCTCACGGACGGTGCAAAATCGCGCGTTCCGGCAGGTATTTGGTCGCCACACGTAGAAGCCTCAAAGCATGATGCAGCCACGGCATTTGTGGTCTTCGACGACCACCGCCGCTCGAATTGGGAAACCTACGTGTTCGTAACGCACGACTTTGGTAAAACATGGCAATCACTGGCAACGCCGGAAATAGACGGTTTCTGCCATGTGATTCGTCAAGATATTGTTCAGCCGAATCTGCTCTTTTTGGGAACAGAGTTTGGTTTATATGTTAGTCTGAATGATGGAAAAAATTGGCAGAAATGGACAAGCGGCTTCCCTACGGTTCCGGTGACGGATATGGTTGTCCATGCACGCGACAACGACCTCGTGATAGCCACGCACGGACGCGGTATCTACGTGCTGGACGATATTCGTCCCTTGCGCGAACTGGCGAAAGCGAATGCTGGTAAAGGCGCACAAATGCTTGCTTTGAAGCCATTACACTTATTTGAAATGAGCCGCGCTGTTTCCGCAAATTACGAGTTGTACGCAGGCGCATACATCGGCACAGGAAGCGCCATGTTCAAAGGTGAGCAACGCCAATACGGAGCGCTTATTTCCTACGCACTGAACCCCGCCGACAGTATTTTGGCAAAAAATGAAACGCCGAAAGCGCAAAAAATCAGCATCGAAATTCTGAACGGCACGGATTCAAGCGTAGTACGGACAATCAAAGGCACAATGAAAAAAGGCATCAACCGTGTGGCGTTTGACCTTCGCCGCAAAGAATTTGAGCGCCCTCGACGCGCAGACCGCGAGCGTAAGGACGACGACGGCGACGGCGCAGGCATTGACCTTTTGCCCGGCACATACCTTGCGCAGATGAAATACGGCGGCGTGACAGCAGTGCAGCCATTTGAGATTGTACCCGAACCTCGCATCAAGACTGATATTGTAGCGCTCAAAGCGATTTACGATATGCAAATGCGCGTTGGCGGTATGATAGAAACCAGTGCCAAAGCGGTGAAGCAGATGGCAGAAATGCGCAAAACGATTAAAACCGTGAACGACTTTGCAAAGAGCTCCTTGGAAAAACCAAAAGCCGATACGCTCGCTAAAGCCGGAAAAGCGCTTGACAGCAAGCTGGATTCGCTTTTGGAGCAAATCATTCCGAACGATGAGCGAAGCGGCTTGTACGACCGTCAAGCGGAAATCATGCCGCAAATCGGTTCGCTGCAAGGAACTATCGGCAGTAGCTACGACGCACCAACCGAAGCGGCGCAGGTGAAATTTGAGAAATTGAAAATCCGCTTGGGTGGCGTTCTGGACAAAGTGAACGCGCTCTTTGAGACCGATGTAAAGACCTATCGTCAGCAGGTGGAAGCAGCGGGATTCAGTATCTTTGGCAAAGTAGAACCGCTTAAAAAGTAACTTCCAAAAGTACGACGGGTATCATACGGAAATGTTTAATCGCGGTATGAGAATCATACTTCAATAACTACACTGAAGGCGATTGAAAACTGCATACCAAAATACGCTCTACCAAAGTTGTAGTACACCTTCGAGGTGTGCTACAACTGAAGTGAGCAGCCTTTTTCAGTATATCAGAACACCATTGTAAAGCAAATGTAAAGCAAAATTCTCCATGAATTTCACACTCTCTCCCGACATCATTTACCGCCGCTCAGCAACGGCGAACACACCCGCAACACCAGTGGATATGCTCGTCATAGCCGCACACCCCGACGATGCTGAACTTTCTTGCGGTGGCGTAGTGGCGCAAATGACCGCAGAAGGCAAGCGCGTAGCCATTGTGGAATGTACCCAAGGCGAAATGGGTTCGCGCGGCACACCCGACATCCGCCGCGTGGAAGCCGCAGAAGCCGCACGAATACTCAATCTCACGGAGCGTTGGAATCTCCACATTCCCGATGGCGCAATAGACGCTTCGCCGGAAAATGTTGCGAAAGTCGTTGCTGCGTTGCGCTACTTTCGCCCGAATATTCTGCTCTTCCCACCTGTGTTTGAGCGGCATCACGACCACGAGAACGCGCACCGCCTCGTGCGGACGGCATATTTCCAAAGTGGATTATCGAAACTTCAGATAGAAGTTTTTGGACAAAACCTTGCGACGTACCGCCCGAAGCGACTTTTTACCTATATGCAGACCTACGAGTTTGAGCCGGATTTTTACGTGGACGTGTCGGCGCACTTTGAGACAAAATTGCAGTCATACTACGCCCATGCTTCCCAAGTCTTTGTACCGGGTGCGGCGCAGAACCAAAATGAGCCACAAACGCTCATTTCCAGCCCCGAGTTTTTGGAATATCTGAAAGCACGGGCACGACACTTTGGCGGAAAAATCGGAGTGGAGTATGCCGAAGGGTTTACGTCGGTGGAGCCGCTTGGCTTCGGGAGTATGAGCGATTTACTTGCGCCCGATTTTCGTTAAGAACATAACTCTAAGTCGAGAGTTTGAAGTAGTCCCCTGATTGCGTCCCGATGGCGGGATATAATAGCTGTACAGCTCGCCACCTTGCAGTAATGTATTACCAATGGTGGTGTTGGTATTGTAGTAACCCGTCATAAATACTGTACCATTTTTGTCAATTGCAACCGCTCCTATTCCCACAGACGACAAAATATCTTCTTCATTTTGCCCAGCACCCGTTCGTTTAAGCCAAAGCAGGCTACCGTCTCGTGCATACTTGGCAATAAATAATGTGTTATCGGACGAACGAATACCGAAGCCTTCAAATTTTGCCTGAAGATCGCCATTGCCTGCAATGACGGCACCATCTTCTGTTGCAGCAAACGCTTGGCATCGGGTTTCACCGTTCGATTGCTTTGCCCATTTTGCCTGTCCGGTTGCACTCAGCTGTGCAACGAACATAGACGATCCACCACTCAAGGTAATATTGCCAAGTTTCAAGTTTTGGCTAAACGTGCCTCCGAGGTAGATTTCGCCTGTTTTGGTCGTTGATAAAAAGATTTTTTCCAGTCCAGTTCCCGTGATACTTTTTGCAATTCCACTGCCCTGCATAACCCATTGCAAAGTACCATCAGTACTATAGGAAGCAACAAACATTGAGCCGCTACTGCTCCGCAGCTTCACACTATCTATATTGCAGGTTGCCCCCGTAAATCCACCTGTTACTATCACATTGCCAACGGCATCAAACCCAACTGCTTGAACTTCATCGAAGCCTGACGACCAGATACTTTTCGACCAGAGAAGCTGCCCTTCAGCATTGTATTTTGCGACATATCCGTCGCGGAGGTCGTAGGTATATGAAATAGCATTAAAATATCCGGCAACTGCCACATTTCCTGCGGCATCCACGGCAATTGCAGTACCGGCATCTTCATTTGTACCACCTTTTGTCCGCTTCCAGAGAAGTGTTCCGGCAGGGCTGTATTTACAGACAGCAATATCATTGTTTTCTTTGCCAGTAAGGTAGCAATTGTTTGTATTGTCGGTGGTAATTGCACTGACTATCATTGCTTTTCCGGTAGAGGCAGCAATAAGACTGCCATCTAGAATCTGTGGAGTGAAAATACTGCCATTGAAGGAAAGTACGCCACTATTCAAAATTGGGTTGTAGGAACTAACGGTGACTTTCGGCGCAATTTCTAAAGCAATACGGCAATTACCCATTGGGTCAATGACCATTCCTCGCGGGGTAACATAACCGGACAAGCGGTAGGAGACTACTTGTAAAAAATCCACTATATTTTGCTCCGGGGGCGTAGTACCAAATTCTGTCGGCTGAAGAGGCTGTGCACAGGAAGCAAGCACGCAAGCAGCACAGAAAACGGGAATCCATAGAAAACGCATAATTGTTCCTCATTAAAAACAAGATGATTATGGAAGAAGCCTACCAAGAAAAATATCGTCACCATCGTCGCTTGTGAGACTGTTTGCACCAAAGAGCGTTGTTCCTCGAAATGCACCTGTCAAATAAATTGTTCCGTCGGGAGTGCTTGTGATAGCAGTTCTCGGTTGCCCTTGGTAATCGCCAGCTTTTGCCCAAAGCACCGTTCCTTGCGCATCGTACTTGGCAATAAACGGCGATTGATAATGTCGTTCCACAAGACCGATAGAACCAAACTGCGCTACATACGAGAACAGACCTGTCACATAGATATTGCCGCTCGCATCAGTAGCAATAGACTCTCCGCTTTCCGAACGCCCATCGGCTTTTTTATCTGTTGGATGAATTCCACCGACACTTTTTGCCCAGAGCAGCTCACCGCCGGATGAATACTTCGCAGTAAGAATATCGCTTGATTGTGTACTTGTGAGTTCACGCCCGCCAAGACGCACCGTTCCGCTAAAGTCTCCCGTAAGGCAGATATTTCCTTGATTGTCCGTTGCGATGGCTTGAAAACTCGCATAACTACCTTCCGTGTTCCGTGTCCAGAGTATCTGCCCGCTCGGAGAGAATTTAGCAAGAAAGGCAGAGGTGATAGAGGACTTCGGGTTCATGCTTTGCAAAAGAGCAGTGCCCAACATAGCCTGACCGGAAAAATATCCTGCACAATACACCTCACCCGAAGGGGCTATGGCAACAGAGGAAATAACATCGCCCTCACTACTGGCAAGATTTTGCGCCCACTGCTGCTCGCCATCTGCATTGAATTGAATGAGAAAACCGTCGGCTGTTTCCGCGGGATAACGAGGTGAGGAGCCATTAAAGTACCCGACAACATAGATTCGCCCCGAAGCGTCCACTGCCATACCGCGAACCGTTTCAGCATTCCGTCCGCCAAAACGCCTTACCCAGAGAAATTGACCATCGGGAGTGTATTTTGCAAGGAAAGCATCTGACGAACCCGCACTTACAAGCCGCACACCGTGAAAATTCACTGTATCAGTGAAATATCCGGCGACATACACATTACCATTTGCATCCGTAGCCACTGCCATCCCGGCACAACTGTCAAGGCGATTTTTTGCTGTGCGCCGAACCCACACTTGTTGTCCATCGGAAGTATATTTAGCAGTAATAATTTCGTTTTGCCAAAGTGCCGTAAATCGCTCCGGGTCTGATTGGTAGGAAGCTGTGTAGCCTGTCATAATCACATTCCCGTCAGCATCGGTCGTGACGGCATTACCACTATCGCCCGCACCATCGCCATATTGCGCCACCCATGCGAAACTCGCAAGTTGTGCGGGATCAGGCTTGAGTGTATAATCAGGTCCAGGAAAGACAATGAGACCGCACGAGGACAGAGAAGCCCCAATACAAGCGACTTGTAGAGACTTGATCAGTAGGGATGTCGATGAAAAAAGGCGCATAAGAAAAGTAATGTAGGATTAACGATTAAGCGAAATGTGAAAAAGTAAAACATCTTCGTCGCTGCCGCTACTCCTAGTATTCAGTATTGTGCTGCCAAGAACAGCTGTATAATAGAACGAACCGATTCCGATAATTTCACCTGATTGGCGAACTGCTATCCGAGAGCAAATTGCTTCTCCACCTGCGACATCACCAGAACGCACTGTAGAACGAAGGTCGCCATTCGCAGCATATTGCAAGATCACTATTTTTTGCTGTTCATTATTGGCAGAACCAAGTTTCAAACCACCGACATCAACAGATTTGTCATACCAACCGCCGACATAGATATTTCCTTGCGCATCGGTAGCAGATGTGTTCAACACTAATCCTGAGTTTTGATATTGCTTTACCCAGAGCACTTTATTTTCAGGTGTAAACTTTGCGATATAAGCACTCCGCCACGCACCTTGATTCTGAGAATCAGTTGAAAGACGTACTGTATCAAACATTGCATATAAACGGAAATTACCAGCAAAAATAATATTGCCATCACTATCAAGTGTAGGAGATACTGGGAGGAGGTCGTTAGCAACCCCGCCGATTTCACGTACCCATGCTAAAGCAGCATCTGACCTATATCGCGCAAGGAAAGGATGGTTTTGAGCGGATGTGAATACTTCCCCGCCCAAGGGAAAGACCGCCACTCCATTAAAAGTCCCAGTAAGATAGATATTGTCTTGCTTGTCGATGAGAATACGGTGTCCTTCGTCATTCATACTGCCACCTGCACTTTGTACCCACACAACATCACCATTTGAAGACAGTGCGGCAAGAAAAATATCTTTGGAACTGTTGTTACTCACATAGAGCGCCCCGCCAAACCGCACCGAATCAGAAAAATAGCCCGTAACAAAAATCCGACCCCCTGTGCCGACCGCGATTCCATACCCCACATCATCGCGCTTGCCGCCAATACGCTTCAACCATTGCAGTGAACCGCCTGAAGAATATTTTGCAATAAAAACATCACTCCCACCAGCAGAAGCGAGTTGAACGTTCTCTGCATTAACAGTATCACGGAACTCTCCAATAACATAGACATTATTTTCAGTATCTGTCGCCACACCCCGCCCAATTGTAGTCGATGTGGTCAGTTGGCTGTTCGACTCTATTTTCCTATTAACGATTCGTTGTACCCATCGTGGAGAGCCATTGGCGGAGTATTGAGCAATAAATGTCGCGTTGCGCCATCCCGAAGTGAAGGTGGAAATATCCGAAATATAGGCTTGTTCTGTACCTGTCATATAAATACTTCCGTCGGAAGCGAGAGAAAGCGCAGTAGAAAAATCTTGATTGGCAGCGCCATACTGCACCGCCCATGTAAAATTAGGACTGGAAGCGCCATCATTCAGAGGTAAAATTGGGCTTTGACAGGATACCCAAAATAGTGCGATACAGAGCGCACCAAAGCTAGGAAAGCGTACGACCATAAAGACCTTCAGATTGCACAAACTTTGAAAAAAGGGACTAGACAAATTTAAGACTTTTTTCGACAAATTGCACCTCCTCGCATTTTTTTCTTGCACGAAATCATAATATCTTTTAAGTTAGTGTAAAATTAACACAAATAAATCTAATCAAGAAAATGAGCTATACATACAAATATCCTCGCCCTGCCCTAGCAGTAGATTGTGTCATTTTCGGCTACGACCACCGATTGGAAGAATCGGATTTGCAGATTCTGCTTATTGAACGAAAACTCGTTCCCTTCAAGGGTAAATGGGCGCTTCCGGGCGGTTTTGTGCAAATGAACGAAACGCTGGACGCAGCGGCAGTACGGGAACTCAAAGAAGAAACCGGTATGGAGAAAGTGTATATCGAACAACTCTACACCTTCGGAGCGCTCGACCGCGACCCGCGCGGACGGGTGCTGTCAGTTGCCTACATCGCACTCGTGAATTTAGAAAAGCACAATCTTAAAGCCGGAACAGATGCAGAAGCCGCCGAATGGTTCTCGCTGAACAAACTTCCGGCGCTTGCTTTCGACCATAAAATCATCGTCAAGACAGCCGTAGAACGCCTTCGCGGGAAAGTTCGTTATCAGCCCGTTGGATTCGAGCTATTGCCGGATGAATTTACCTTCAGCGAACTGCAAAACCTCTACGAAACTGTCTTAGAACGCACCTTCGACAAACGCAATTTCCGCAAAAAAATCGAAAGCTACGGGCTGCTCATTGATACCGGCGGTATGCGCCGAGGCAAACCCAACCGCGCCGCGAAGCTCTACCGATTCGACAGCAAGCGTTACAAAGCGCTGGAAAAGCATGGTTTCATGTTCGAGTTGTAACATTACATAAAAAGAGTATTTTTTACACAAACTTTCAAAGGCAAGCGCAATGGCTACGCAAACCACCGATACGGGCGTAATTGTCGGGCGATTTCAAGTCCACGACCTGCACGACGCACACCGCGCAATTATTGAAAATGTTCTGGCTCGGCACCGAAAAGTTATTATGTTTCTGGGTGTGTCGGCAACGCTCGTCACGAAGCACAACCCGCTTGATTTCGTCGCCCGCAAAGAAATGATGCTTCAGGCATTCCCACAACTGACGGTGCTGGCACTACCGGATATGCCGTCGGACAAGGATTGGAGTAAATCGCTTGACGGGCGCATACGCGAAGTTGCACCCGTAGGCGGCGTGACGCTCTACGGCGGGCGCGATAGCTTCATTTCGCGGTATTTTGGCGATTTCTCCACTCAAGAACTGGAGCAAAGCGTATTTGTGTCGGGAACCGAAGTACGCAAAAACGTCAGTAGTGAGGTCAAATCTACGCCGGACTTCCGTGCAGGCGTGATTTATGCCGCGTACAACCAATATGACAAAGTGTATCCGACGGTGGACATTGCGATTTTGCGCGAGGACACGGTGTTGCTCGGCAAAAAGCCCAACCAAGCAAAATACCGCTTTATCGGTGGTTTTGCCGACCCGCGAGACAATAGCTATGAGCAAAGCGCAGCCCGCGAAGCACTCGAAGAAACCGGCGCTGAAGTAGGCGACGTGCGCTATGTGGGCAGCGCCAAGATAGACGACTGGCGGTATGCGGGCGAAAGCGATAAAATTATGACGTTGTTTTTTACCGCACAGTATGTTTTTGGGCGTATTCAGCCACAAGACGACATCAGCGAACTCCGTTTTTTTCGGCTTCAGGAACTACAACGTGATGAACTTGTGCCTGAGCATGGTGTTCTCTACGACCTTCTGAAGCGTACTATTCCTGAGCTTGGTGCGTGAGTGATAGGGACACTGATAGGACGAATGAGAAGAGATGTACACTGGATTCCCGACTGGGATTTGGTGGGATGAAGAGGATTGCTGGGATAATTTAATGATCGCAAAGTGTATTTTTTACAATCGTGTAACATACTTGCAAAAAAAATCAACATTCATCATTCAAAATTCAACATTATCGTATGAAATCGTATAATATCATTCTCTTGACAGACAGCTACAAAGTCAGTCATTACAAGCAATATCCGCCGAATACAACGACAATTTACTCGTACTTTGAGTCGCGCGGTGGGCGTTTTGACAACGTCGTCTTTTTTGGATTACAGTATTATTTGAAAGAATATCTGGTAGGACAAGTCATTACACAAGAAGGCATCAACGAAGCTGAGTTATTGTATGAACAACACTTTAGTAATCCAGCACTTTTCAACCGAGCCGGATGGGAGTATATTCTTCAGCATCACGGCGGACGCTTGCCAGTGCGCATCAAAGCTGTGCCGGAGGGAAGCGCCATTCCTACGCATAATGTGATGATGACGATTGAAAACACCGACCCTGAATGTTACTGGCTCACAAATTTCCTCGAAACATTGCTCGTACAGGTGTGGTACGGCAGCACCGTAGCGACGCTTTCGCGCGAGATAAAACGCCTGATTACGCAGTTTTTGGAAGAAACCGGCGACCCCGCACTTGTGAATTTCAAGCTGCACGATTTTGGCTTTCGCGGCGTGTCGTCAGTGGAATCGGCCGGACTAGGCGGCGCGGCGCATTTGGTCAATTTTATGGGCACCGATACCATTGCTGCGCTGACCTTTATTCGCAACTACTACAACACGCAGAATTGCTACGGGTTTTCGATTCCGGCAGCTGAACATAGCACCATTACGTCGTGGGGACGCGAGAACGAAGCCAAAGCATACGCAAATATGCTCACGCAGTACCCCGAAGGTCTAGTGGCGTGTGTGAGCGATTCGTACGATATTTATGCCGCTTGCGACCGCATTTGGGGACAGGAACTTCACGACGCGGTGTTAGCGCGGAAAGGAACACTTGTCGTGCGCCCGGATTCGGGTAAGCCGTCGGAAGTCGTCTTGAAAATAATGGAAATCCTTGGCGAGCGCTTCGGAACAACAACTAATGAAAAGGGTTTCAAAGTATTGCACCCCAACGTGCGAGTGATTCAAGGCGACGGCGTGGATTATGATTCGATAGGCGAGATTTTAAGCGTTCTGAAGCAGCACGGCTGGTCGGCGGACAATATCGCGTTCGGCATGGGCGGGGCGCTCTTGCAAAAACTCGACCGCGACACACAGAAATTTGCCTTCAAATGTAGCGCTGCTGTCGTGGACGGCGAAGAGCGCGATGTCTTCAAGCAGCCCATCACTGATAGCGGCAAGAACTCGAAGCGCGGACGCTTAAAACTTGTCCGCACACCCGAAGGCGGCTTTGTAACGCTTCCCGAAGACACTGTCGGCTTGGATATTTTGCAGACGGTCTTTGAAAACGGAGTTGTGAAGCAGGAGTACACGTTTGATGAGGTAAAGCACAATGCGTTACTGTGAGAGTGCTTCCATTCAATGCCCAATTTCAACCGTGCACCATTACCGATACTTCGCCCGCAGAGAGCCGACACCAATGGTAAAAGTCAAGTCGCTTTCTACACCGTGAAGCAGTTTTTGTCGCCCGATGCAGCCTATCATGGCGGCGTTGTCGGTGCAGTACGCCATAGCAGGGATGAATACTTGTCGTCCCTGCTTTTTTGCTTCTTGGTGCAAGAGCGCACGAAGGCGTGAATTTGCTGCAACACCGCCCGCTACCACAATATCGTTCGCGCTGAAATACGACGCAGCACGAAGCGTTTTTTGCACCAGCACATCCGCAATGGATTCCTGCGCTGAGGCACAAATATTGCGAAGTTCCTCTTCGTTGGGCGTGTGCCGAAGCGTTTTTTGCAAATATGTCCGCACGGCAGTCTTTAAGCCACTAAAGCTGAAATCGAAATTGTCATCACGGAGCATACTGCGAGGGAAGGCTATCGCGCGGGCGTTGCCTTCTTTTGCCAAGCGGTCAATATGGACGCCGCCCGGATAGCCCAAGCCCAAAAGTTTTGCAATTTTATCGAATGCCTCGCCCGCCGCATCATCCCTTGTTGAGCCGATAACGGTGTAGTGTTCAAACGATTCGACGTGAAAAAGCGACGTGTGCCCACCACTCACAATAAGCGCCAGAAACGGAAAACGAATATTTTCATTCTCAATGAACGCCGAATAAATGTGTCCTTCGATGTGATTCACAGCCACAATAGGTAGATTATATTTGAGCGCCAAACCCTTTGCAAAATTCGTTCCCACCACCAGCGACCCAGCCAATCCAGGGCGCTGTGTCACGGCAATAGCATCTACCTCCGCCATACTCACGCCTGCTTCGCTGAGAGATTCTGTGACTATTGCCGAGATGCCCTGCACGTGCGCCCGCGAAGCTAATTCCGGCACGATGCCGCCGAACTTAGTATGGAAGAGTTGCGAAGATATGATATTACTTCGTAACTCTGAGCCTCGATAAATTGCCGCCGAAGTCTCGTCGCACGAGCTTTCGATGGCAAGGAGTGTACTGGTGTCGTGAAAATGCTTCATTATGCTTGGTAGAAATGGGATTCATTGCCAAAAAAATCATTGCCAAAAAGAAATATACCATGCTTGCGCCTCAGCAGCAAAGCGTTCTTGCACACTCAAGATATTCCGACCCGAACGGGCAAGCGTGGTAGGAATGTAGGTGATGATACCCTTTGCGGCTGTTTTGGGATGCTGATAGAAAAGAAAATCGCAGTCCAAGAGAAGCGAGTCGTTCAGCATAATAGAGTATGATTTTTTCAGGGTTTCCAGTGCTTCCTTTTCGTGGGCTGCGTGAGAAACAGAAGCCCCATTCAGGCGAAACCGTACACCTTCGGGAGCGAAGAACTGTGCCGCGTCGCTATGCTTGAGGAGGCTGTCATTATTACGAACATTGTAGGGAATAAAAAGGCGGATATACTTATCGCTAATGATGTCCGATTGTATGGACGGTTCAAGCATATATTTTCTGTCAGGGCGCTGATTGTCGTAGTAGAACGCACTGGTGCTGTATTTGCCGATAGCGTCGGAATAGAAAATAGCACCTTTATATTCCACATATCCCGCAGCACCAGCCACTCCCGACAAGGTTGCGCCCAGCACATAGAACCACGAAAGCGCAATAAACTTCCAACGCTTCATGTTGCTTGTGAGAACGAAAAGAATTGGTGCCATAAAAAAGCGTGGCGTTGCGGTATGAAACAGGTGATAGGCTCGTTCGGAAATGCTTGCAAGGCGCTCCGATTGTTTCCATTTCGGTTTGAAGCGGTCGGTAAATTTATCCAAGGCTACAATCGTCATCATCGGCAACGCTATCATCAGTGGTGCAAGCAGAACACAGTACGCCGCCGCGCCGCGCAGGTCGAATAAAATGATAATAGTTATCATCACAGTAGTAAGCGTTGCAAAAAAGACGAGCAAACCGACGATAAGAAACGTAAACGAAAAAATAATACTGGAAGCGCGGTCAACTTTCGTGATAAGGCGCTGCAACTGACCGACGTGAGCACTGACATACTGACGCAAAAATCCTGCATAGTGCAAACGCTCGACAATAATACCACGGGGGTAAGCGCGGTCAAGCCCAATCAAACCTATCCAAAACGAGCGCATAATCAAGTGAGCCAGAAAATTTGCAATCAGAATGTATGATGCAGAAAAGAGCGTCAGGATGCACGAATCAGCAAAAAAGAGCGTTGAGGGCGTACCGATGGTAAAATGAATGTATTCCGCAAATGTGTCCAGAAGCGAAGGAAGCTGAAAAAGCGAAAAAATCACAGCAGCCGACAAAAGAAGCTCCATTTCCCAACTTCGGCTATGGAGTTCATGCAGAAAATCGGCATCATCAGTGAGTGTTTGAGCGCCCGAAGCGTTGTGCTGCTCGTTCGGTTGCTCTTGCAACGAAGTCATAATTACCCCCAAGATTGAGCGGATTGATTGTGAATGTTATTTGTTCTCAAAATGCCATCTATGCCGCATAGCAGCTATAATCCATTTGCCGTAGTGCTTTCAAAACAGCACGTGTGGTAATAGCTGCAAAGACAAGCGCCCCAAACGCCATACCAACCACGCTATACCAATACCCAAACGAGCGGGTAAGCCAAAAGCCCAGCACCGCATTCGCTGCTATCGCCCAAAGGAAGGCTCGAACGGCATCGAAGGGGCGAGAGAGCGTATAGAGAATAATATTGTTCATCAAGCCCCACACCATGAGACTGTAACCGATTATACCGCACACAATCACCTGCCGTGCAAGTGTGGGCGTGGCATTCAGAACGCGCTGAAAGATAGCATCAGAAGTGGTAGTACGCGTAAGGATGTATGCCGCATAGATGCTACAACCGACGAGAATTGCCATGCCGACTACCATGAGCCAGTATTGCATATAGCGGTCAACAAATGTGTTATTGTGTTCGCTACGGCTACGAATGCCGAAACGTTCTTGTGTGCGCTGTATTCGTGAAGAAAAATCATCGCCGATAAATTCCAAGAGCGGCATCATCAGTGAAAATGCGCCAAATGCCCAGAGAAGTAATATCTCATAGCCCGCATGAATCCACAACTTGAGTGAAATACCTTCCGGCGTGAGCGACCAGCTTACGAGCCTATCAGTCAGCAAGTACGCAAAGTAAAGACTTCCTGCCAGAAAATACGGCGCAACCGACGGAACAAGAGCCGCCAAGCGCGGTAGCTGAACGTTGCGCTGCTGCTTACTCATCGTGCCGGTGAGTTTTTTGAGAAGAATATGTATCCAGAAAAATCCAACTGCTGAGGTGACGAGAAAGCCCGTCCAATGAGCGATGTAGATGCTGAATGGGGTAAACTCCATGACAAGAATCATCGCCGACACGCCCGCCAGCGTCGAGACCAGCAGTCCTGCGTGTTTATTGAGCGTGTAGAAAAGCGCCAGCGAAAGCGACATCACTCCGCAACAGACATAATACGCCAAACCAATCATTAAAAAATCTTCGGGAAAAAGCGGTACAAGCCAGTTGATACCGTCCAGCACAAACGCCGATACAAGCATTGCTGCAACGCCCAGCGTCCAGATACGGTAGTATGCCTGCCGCGTGAGCGCGTAGCTGTGCTGCCCGTTGTAAAAGGATGCCATGCGACCCAGAGCCTGCACAAAACCTCCGCTCACGAGAAAACTCAGCATCATGCCCACTCCGGCAACGGTTACTTGCTTGCCGTCAAATTTTGCATAAATGCCGAACGCATAGCCAAAGAGCAGCAACGATGCGATTTGCAGCGCCCACGGCGCATTCGAGAACAAGCCCCGTGCGTAGTGCAACAGAAATTTTTGGAGTGCTGACAAACTTGTCTTTTCTACTGTTGCCGGAATGTGAGGATACCGCTTTGCCCGTATATGGAATTCTGCAAAAAGCTCGTCTGCCAATTCAAACACGTTTTCTGCACCAAAGCGCTCCCGTGCGTCCACATCGCGCAAGCCATATGTTTCCAAAACGGCGACGATGGCGTAGGTATCCACCGGATAGCCGATGATGCCTTGCACGAATGCCAGAAGCTGAGGTTTTGTCGCCTGAACGAGGTTTTGGTCTTTGGTTGCGGTCATTGGGTCTTTAATTGAGCGTGAATTCAGGAGAAAATAGAATAAATCTTCACTAAAGTACGACAAACTTGCGAACTTACGCAAAGTGGAGTATATTTTCAGGAATTGACTTCTCTTTTCACGTTGTTTGTGTTTTCAATGTTTAGTACCACTCACTTTTGTTCTATCCTATCTGCACCATGGAGCATTATCGTTTTGCTTGCTTGCTCCGTACACTTTTCCATCATCAAACGCAAGGTCTGAAGCCATTCTCAAATTTGATTCTTTATCCTTTATACTTCACCCTTTTTCTTGTATTTTGCGCACAAAAATTTTCGTAGGTTTGCAAACTCACAACTTATTCACAATTCTTGGGAACGTACTTGTGGCAACGTTAAAAATTGCTCCGCCGAACTCATACGCACTCATTCTGGGCGTATCAAGCGGATTTGGCGGACACACCGCTATTGAACTGGCAAAAGCGGGATACAACATCTTCGGCGTGCACCTCGACCGCGCAGTGACTATGCCGATTGCTGAAGCAACCAAAGCTGATATTGAAAAAACCGGCGCAAAAGCTATCTTCTTCAACGTCAACGCTGCCGATGAAGAGCGGCGCAAAGAAGTTATTGCCGGTATCAAGCAAGAATTTGCAAGTGTTCAGGGTGAAGCACCTTCTATCAAAGTATTGATGCACTCTCTGGCGTTTGGTTCGCTCAAGATGCTCATTGCCGAAAATCCTGCCGATATGCTGACGCAAAAGCAAATCGAAATGACACAGGATGTTATGGCAAATAGTCTTGTTTACTGGACACAAGACGTGTTTCAGGCAAAATTTTTCAGTCGCGGAGCACGTATTTTCGCTATGACAAGCGGCGGCGGTTCGCGCGTACTACCAATGTACGGCGGCGTGTCAGCAGCAAAATCATCATTGGAATCCTACATCCGCCAACTCGCCTTGGAACTGGCTCCGTGGGGCATTACCGCGAACTCCGTTCTTGCCGGTGTGACCGACACGGCAGCGCTCCGTAAAATTCCGGGAAGCGATGTGCTGATGGACAACGCAACCATGCGTAATCCTTCACACCGCTTGACAACACCGGACGACGTTGCAAGACTCATCACGCTTCTCACCCACGAACACGCTAATTGGCTCAACGGCGACGTTATTCGCGCAGACGGTGGCGAGAACTCAGTGGACGTAACGTGGTGGAAAAAAGAAGGATAGTGTAATTACGAATTAGAAATCAGGAATGACGAAGTACGAGATTTGATGCACCATTTGGGGCAATCAACCAAGCCGTGTTGCCGTTGATTGCCCTTTTTTACCGCCACTTTCTGCTTTGATGCCGCCTCTATATGCCCCAATACCACATCAGTTTTATTATTCCCGTTTTGGACGAAGAGCATTTGCTCATGCGGCTTTTAGAGCATTTTACGGCAGAGCGACAGCAGAAATACGGACTGGAAATCATTATCAGCGACGGCGGCAGTACGGACGACACACTTAGCATTATCGAAAAAGCGCTTGAAAGCGGCTTCGTAACGTCACTGACAAAGCACACAGGAAGCGACCGACAGACTATCGCCGAAGGACGCAACGCCGGAGCACGTCTGGCAAGCGCACCCATACTGGTCTTTCTGAATGCCGATACCGTACCGCACAATATGGACGACCTTTGTAGTAGCATTGAGGCATGGGCAAAAGACGCAAAGCAGCGCCAAACATCGCCCGCAGCCACAACGCCCGTGCGTATCATGCCGGAAGAACGAATATGGTCGGACGTTATTTTCCACAGTTTTATGAATTTGTATGTCCAAGCCCTCAACGTTCTTGGAATTGGCATGGGGCGCGGTGAGTGCCAAATCATTCGCCGCGAGGCTTTCGATGCCGTGGGCGGCTACAATAGCGCCATCGTTGCCGGAGAAGATTTCGACCTCTACACACGCCTGCGCAAACGCGGAAACATCGCATGGCTACCGAAAGCACTTGTGTACGAGTCGCCACGCCGATTTCGCAAGTACGGCTACTGGGCAATTATTTGGCGTTGGTTCTCAAATTCTATGGCTGTCATCTTTTTCAATCGCTCGGTGGCAAGCGAATGGGAAGTGATTCGAGAATGAGCAGATTGTAGATTTTATCGCAACTTTCCGCACCATTCACCATTCAAAACTCATCACTCAACATTTCTTTCCCCGCAATGGCTTCACCAACCTCCTCTCGCAAAAAAGACCACGTTGACCTCTGCGTCAACGAGCGCGTCACTTTCCGCCAGAAAACAAGCGGCTTTGAGCGTATTTCTTTTATTCACAATGCGCTGCCGGAAATGGATTTTGAAGATATCAAAACCGAAATCACCTTCCTCGGAAAGCGTGTAGCAATGCCGCTTATGGTCTCCTGCATGACGGGTGGTTATGCTGAGGCAGAGCGCCTCAACCGCGAGCTGGCGGAAGTCTGCGCCGAAGCAAATATCCCAATGGGCGTAGGGTCGCAACGTCAAGCGCTCGAAACGTCGCAGTTCTACGATTCGTTCAGCATTGTACGCAAGGTCGCCCCGCATATCCCCATCACAGCAAACATCGGTGGCGCAGAGGTAGCGAAGCCGGAAGTCCGCACCAATCTGCACCGCCTTGTCGAAATGATAGAAGCCGATGCGCTCACTATACACCTGAATCCACTCCAAGAACTCATGCAGCCCGAAGGCTCGCCCCGCTTCAAAGGCGTGCTGGACGGCATTGAGGATTTATGCAAAACGCTCGGCGTACCGATTATTGTGAAAGAAGTTGGTGCGGGTATTTCTTCCGGGGTGGCTGTGGCGCTTATGGGCGCTGGTGTGCGCATTATTGACGTAGCCGGAGCCGGCGGCACGAGCTGGGCAGGCGTGGAAATCATGCGTTCCAAAGCGGCAGAGAGCCGCACCGACACTGCCATAGAAGACCGCTACAAAGAAATTTTTTGGGATTGGGGATTGACCACGCTGGAATGTTTGCAAATGCTGGAAGAAGTTCGCAAATTCCACAAAGGTTTTCGTAAAGAAGTTACCGTTATCGCTTCAGGCGGCATCACATCAGGGCTGGATGTAGCAAAAGCAATTTCTCTCGGTGCAGACGTGGCAGCCGCAGCACGTCCTTTTTTGCAAATGCTCATGGACGAAGGGCAGTCCGCGCTTGCTGCAATGGTGCGCGGCTGGCATTATCAGCTGCGGGCAACCATGTTTCTGACAGGCGTACAATCACTGGGACAACTTCGACAAGTACGCCACTACGAATCGGAGCAAGCAGACAAGCAGGGCTTACTGTAAGCAATTACGCTGTTTCCAATACCGAAACGTAGCTCTACTCATTGGTGATAAAAGATGATTACGAATAAAACTGTTTAACAGACAATAGCGGTGCGAATATGTGTTCGCGCTTCATTTTTTCATTAACCTGCTCTCACCATTTCCTATGAATCGTACCTTTCTCAGAATGGTCTGCCGCACGGCATCAGTGCTTGTGCTGACCTTCGCTTGTGCGTTTGCACCCGCTCTTGCTCAATCAGGGGCAAAAGAACCCTCCGACGCAGCATCCAAACTGAGCTACGATGCTTTCAAACTTCGCCCGATTGGTCCGGCAATCACATCGGGACGTATTTCCTCGATAGCGGTGCATCCCGCACAGCCAAGCGTCTGGTACGTTGGCGCAGCATCAAGCGGCGTGTGGAAAAGCGTCAACGCGGGCATCTCGTGGCAACCCGTGTTTGAAAATGAAGGCTCTTATTCCGTAGGCTGTGTAACGATTGACCCTTCCAATCCGCATACTGTCTGGGTCGGTACAGGCGAAAATAATTCGCAACGCAGCGTCGGCTATGGCGACGGCATTTACCGCTCCGATGACGGCGGGAAATCATGGAAAAACATGGGCTTAAAAACGTCCGAACATATCGCCAGAATCCTCATTGACCCGCGCAATTCCAATGTTGTTTATGCCGCCGCACAAGGTCCACTCTGGTCGGCAGGCGGGGAGCGCGGTCTTTACAAATCCACCGACGGCGGCAAAACATGGAAAGCATCGCTCACCATCAGCGAAAACACGGGCGTTACCGATGTTGTTTTTGACCCGCGCAATCCCGACGTTCTCTATGCCGCATCGTATCAGCGTCGTCGGCACGTTTGGACGCTTATTGACGGCGGTCCGGAATGTACGATTTACAAAAGCACCGACGCGGGCGCATCATGGCAGAAAATTGAAAACGGCTTGCCATCAGGACAAATGGGGCGTATCGGGTTGGCTATTGCCCCTTCTAATCCCGACGTTCTCTATGCACACGTGGAAGCAGCGAACAAAAAAGGTGGCGTTTTTCGTTCCACCGATAGAGGTGCAGCATGGGAAAAGCGCAATGGCTTTGAGACAACAATGATGTACTACGCCACTATCTACGTTGACCCCAAGAACGCGGAGAGAATTTACATGATGAATTTCAACGTTATGGTTTCCGATGACGGCGGCACAACCTTGAAATCTCTGGGTACAAAATCGAAGCACGTGGACAATCACGTGCTGTGGATTGACCCTGAAAATACGAATCACTATTTGGTCGGCTGCGACGGCGGTTTGTATGAGACCTTCGACCGCGCTCAGAACTGGCGGCATACGCCGAACCTTCCCATCACGCAGTTCTACCGTGTGTCGGTGGATAATGCTACGCCGTTTTACGGTGTCTATGGCGGAACGCAGGATAATTTCTCGCTGGGCGGTCCGTCGCGGACACTGACGCAAAATGGCATCACGAATTATGATTGGTTCGTCACGCAAGGTGGCGACGGCTTCCAATCGCAAATTGACCCCAAAGACCCGAACATTATTTATGCGGAGTTCCAAAACGGCGGAATAACGCGGTTCGACAAAAAAAGTGGCGAACGCACCGGTATTCAGCCACAGCACGGCAAGGGAGAAGAACCATTGCGCTGGAATTGGGACGCGCCGCTTATTATCAGCCCGCATCTGAACACGCGACTCTACTTTGGTGCAAATAAACTTTTTCGCTCTGACGACCGTGGCAACACGTGGAAAGCTATCAGCCCTGATTTGACGCGCCATCTCGACCGCGATAAACTTCCGGTGATGGGTAAAATTTGGAGCATGGATGCCGTTGCCAAAAATGCTTCGACGGCATTTTACGGAAATCTCTCGACCATTGCGGAATCGCCAAAAAAGGAAGGCTTTATCGTGGTCGGCACGGATGACGGCTTAGTGCAAATCACAGACGACGGCGGCAAATCATGGCGCAAAATCGAGAAAATAAGCGGTGTGCCGGAGAACGCCTACGTAAACCGCGTGGAATGTTCGCAGCACGACGCAAATGTCATCTATGTCTGCTTTGACAACCATAAAAACGGTGATTTCAAGCCATACATTTTCAAAAGTGCTGACGCGGGCAAGACCTGGACAAGTCTGCGCGGTAATCTGCCCGATGGCGGCATGGCGCTTGCTATCGTGGAAGACCACGTAACACCGAACCTGCTTTTCTGCGGCACGGAATTTGGCGTTTTTGTCACGACCAACGGCGGGCAAGCATGGAAGCCGCTCAAAGGCAATTTCCCTACGATTCCCGTGCGCGACCTTGCCATTCAAAAACGAGAAAACGACCTTGCTCTAGCGACCTTCGGACGCGGTTTCTACATTTTTGATGATTACACGCCGCTTCGCGCTATCGCTCAAGGCGCGTTTGATGCAAACAAGGTAGCATACGTCTTTCCCGTGAAAGATGCGCTGCTTTATACGCCGTCGTCACCTTTTGGTGGAAGTGGTAAAGCCTTCTTGGGCGAAACATTCTATCTTGGTGAAAACCCTTCATTTGGTGCGGTCTTCACGGTGAATATCAAAGATGCGCTCAAGACAAAGAAGCAACTACGCCAAGAAGCGGAAAAAACGGGTGCGGCAAAATCTCTCACGCAGGACGACCTCCGTGCTGAAGAGGAAGAAGAAGCACCGTCGTATTTCGCCACCGTTAGCGATGCCGCCGGAAATGTCGTCCGCCGCCTGAGCGTAAGCAATAGTACGGGTTTGCAGCGGATAGTGTGGAATTTACGGTATCCCGAGCTTACGCTTGGTCACTCCGCCGGCGACGACGATGACGACGATAACGGTAGCAATTTCGTTCTTCCTGGGGCATACACCGTGAGCATTTCCAAGCGTGTCGGTGCTGTGACGACGCAAATCACTGAGCCGACTCCGTTCAACGTCGTTCCGCTCAACAATACGTCACTCCCCGCACCTGACCGCAAGGCGCTTCTGGACTTCCAGCGCAAAACGGCGAATTTGTACCGTGCAGCGCAAGGCGCATCCGACCTTGCGAGCAGCACAAAAGCAAAATTGGCAGCAATGAAAAAAGCGCTCATGGAAACAGCGACCACACAGGCGCAATCGGTACAAGCGCTCACGCTCCGCGACGAACTGAGCGGCTTGGAACAGCGATTAAATCTGCTTTTGCGCAATCTTCGCGGCGACCAAATTCTTGCCGGACGCAATGAGAATGTTCCCAACGCAATTCTCGACCGACTGGGGCAAATTGCGTATGAGGAATCGCGTTCCACCTCGCAGGCAACGCAAGAACATTTGAACGGATACGCCATTGCGGCGCAAGAATTTGAGCAGGAATTGGCAAAACTGAAGCAATTGGTCGAAGGCGACATTCCGCGCATTGAAAAATTGCTGGAGGCGTTTGGAGCGCCTTACACGCCGGGACGAATGCCGGAGTGGAAAGATAAATAAGTACAACATCAATGGTTTGCCCGACGATAGCCCATTCTGCTTCAGTGATGGGCTGTCGCCGGTTTACGTGAAGAGCAACAAACACAAATCTCAACAATACATGACACCAAACAAACTCGTCCTTGCCATGTTCTGCATCTATGCGGGCATAACGCTCTGGCTCGGAAGTCTTGCCTTTTTCGGTATTGGCGTTGCGCCGGTCATTTTCAAGACGCTTCCCTCGAAAGACCTTGCCGGAGCGCTCAACGCCGTTATTCTTCACCGATTGAATATGCTGGAACCGGTAGGAGCAGCGTTTATCGGGATAGGATTTGCACTTCTTTTCGCCGCACATCGTGATAAAAAGTTGCTTGTACCGGTGGCTATTCTTCTTGCTATGGTGGCGCTCTGGTGTGTGTACGCGCTTATTCTTACGCCGCAGATGAACGCTTTGCGTGGTCAGATAAACAGTTTCGATGCACCGGACGCGGCATCGCTTCCACTTGTACAAACGTTTCGCGGGTATCACCAGTGGTATTCGCGTTTGGTAGGAGCCAATATGTTTGCCGGCTTGGCGTTACTCGTCTGGCAGACGCGGCAGTTTGTTGCGCTTGCTTGGGGAAGGATACACGCATAGTCAGAAGTGGTCGGTAGAGATATAAAACAGCACGAGACTACTTCGCAATACTTGCGGGGTAGTCTCGTGTCATTTATAGTGCTGGCTTACAGCAGTGTTTGCCGATGAAAGTTAAATCAAGCGGTAAATAACCGGTACCGAAATCCAGCGTTGGACATGCTTACCTTTGTGGACAGCCGACGTAAATTTTGCGTGCTTGACGGCTGTTTGTGCGGGTTCATCGAAAAGACTATTGGTAGAATTTTCCGTGAACGATTTGATAACACGACCATTCGTACCGATAAGCGCACGAACACTGACGCGCCCTTCGATGCCCTTATCCTTTGCCGCTTTTGGATATTCAATCGCATTTTTGAGGGATTGCATATCAGTTTCCGGCTCTTTGTCCACTGGCGTTAAGTCGTAAGCGTATGGGTATGCTTTCTTTATGCTTTCGGATACTTCCGTAGCTTTGTCTTCTACTGCTTTTTTCGCAACCTCCGCTGCTTTTGCAACGGAATCGGCTGCTGCTGTTGCCAATGCTTTGCTTTGTGCTGCAATTGCATCTGCGGTGGAATCAATTTTTTGTACGACAGGCTCTTGCTTTGATTGCGAGCAGCCCCACATTGTGCTTGATACTACTGCACAAATTGCTATAAAATGATGCGTATGACGCATAATGACATCCTTGAAATAAATAAAAAAACGATTTTTTTTGATTGTCTAAACTTCAACTGCTAAGGAAGAATTTTATTCCCCTGAATAATGCGTAACAAAATAGCGATGGCTGCAATCACAAGCAGTATGTGAATGATACCGCTAGTGCTATAAGCGAAAAATCCGATCGCCCAGAGAACAACGAGAATAACAGCGATGAGATAAAGAAGATTGCTCATGGTTTGATTTTGAAGAGGTACATGGTGAGTAATTTTTGATGATGGTCTGCATTATATCGTGCCGATGGTGCTAATTTAATGACAGAGATACATAGACGTTCAGAACACCATTGCGAGCATCCGGGAACGTATAGGTCGTTCCTAAAAACGGGCGCTCTTTGCCAACTTTTGTTAATCCGAAATTGTAGCGAGCGCCTATACTCAGCGCCCCTAGGTCAACACCTGCACCCACAGCAATCCCTGCATCTATGCGATTGTAGTCATCGGCATTGATATTGTTCTCAAAGTTGAACAGATTAGCGCTGGATTCGTTCTTCACCGTACCGCTCACCAGATAGGAGACGTAGGGACCAAAATGGATATTGAGAAGGTCAATGGGGTTGAACACCAGCAGCAACGGCACTTCCAGATAATTAAGATTGAAGCGGGCAGTACCATCCACAAAAACGTTTTTGTACGTGACGACAGAGCCTTTAGAAGTGAAATATAATTCCGGCTGAAGGGCGATGGAGCGCGTGAGAGGCAGTTTACTAAACAGACCAAGATTAAACCCGAATATTGTTGAGTTATTGATAACATCTTTTGTGTCGAGATTAGCAAGATTCAGTCCGCCCTTGATACCAAACCGAGCAGGAGCTGGAGTTTCTTGCGCGTTGCAGACATTCTGCGGCGAGCAAAAAATGAGCAATAGTGCGGTGAGGAGAATAATGGAATGTTTCATAGTCATTGAATTGGATACGATGGTGAAAAAATGGAGAGGATACTTCACACGTTGACTACTTGAATTCAAGCGGTGGATGGGATGACATTAAAGAGCTTACGAACGAGCTTTTCTACCAAGCACCAGCACAACAATCCCGCCAATGAGTACACCTGCACCGACAATCGGCGACCACTGGACATAATGATTGTTGTCTTTGCTCACTTCGATAGGACCGACATCAATCACTTTTTCCTTCGTCACGAAATTAAATCCTGTGTATGCTATCATTAAGCCCCCAATAAGGACAAGAGCGATTCCCAGCGTTTTTCTGTTCATGGTGTTGATTTGTTTCTGCAAAATGGTTGTGAAAATTTTCCCTTCTTTTGTGCGGAATTCGAGTAATTGGTTTCAGAACCAAGCGTGGTCGTCATCAGCAACTTGCTGCGGCAAACACATAATGAACGCTACTCATACCCGCCTTTTATCACCGTAAGAATCATCTTGAAGCGCCCATTCGGCCTGACGAGATTGGATATGTGCGCCGGTATCACAATAGATTCCCCTGTGTTCAGGAAGTGAGATTCCCCGCCAATCACAATTTCTGCTTTGCCATCAATGATTTGTGCGAAGGTGTCAAAAGGTGTAGTGCGCTCTGTTAAGCCTTCGCCACTGTCAAACGACATTACGCTGATATTGCCTGTTGATTTTTTCAGGATAGTTTTAATCACTACCGAGCTTGGCAGATATTCTATTATTTCCACAGTAATATGTGCTTTTGATTTTTCTACTTCGTTGGTATCCATGGTGCTTACAGTTATGGTTCAAAATAATTGAACTTGGGGGCAGAAATTAAAACGGAAGTAAATCCCCTTTGATTTCTGCCGGGCTTGTATTCTTATTTTTTATTTTGCAACTGTTTAGGTAGGCAAATTAACGTTTTTTGTTAAATTTCGGCATATTTTCTATTGCCATTATTCCAATAATCCGAAAAACCGGATGATTTTGTAAAAACGGCAATAGGAATCGTAAAAAAACAGACGCTTTATGACACAAATTGCTATTTGTGAGTCAAATTTTAGTAAAAAAGCAAAATGCCTACCTAAACAGTTACC
>JANYDO010000249.1 GCA_025363605.1 Candidatus Kapaibacterium sp. | reverse complement strand
TTTGTAGTTCGACGAAACAAACAATCGGTTGCCTAACAGCAGCCAAGCGGTCGGGCAGACCGTGTTAGCTTGGGAGATATACAACGGCGTTAGCTGGGTAGCCCAAGAATCCCCTGCCTTCAGGCATGGGGAGTGTCAAGTAGGCATTTTGTAATCTCGCAAAATGCCATTTTTTTATCGAAGAAGTGTCATACGGATGCCGTGGGCATTTCAACAATAAAGGTTGAGCCTTTGCCGAGCTTGCTATCGCACCAGACACGCCCTTTCATTGCCTCGACTAACCTTTTGACAATCGAAAGTCCGAGTCCGGTGGAATGCTCTCCGGCAGTGGGCTGCGCCGAAAGACGGGCGAATTTGCTGAAGAGTTTTGTTTTATCCTCTGTACTCAGTCCCGGCCCTTCATCTTGGACTTCGATGCGGATATATTGCTGAGCGCCATTCTGGGGCGAACCGCCCAATGCCGATACCTCAGAGCCGAGTATCCGCACCCACACGGAACGCGACGGAGGTGAGTATTTCACGGCATTGGAGACGAGATTTTCTAAGACTTGGTATAAAATGTTTGGGTCACCCATGAAAAATTTATCTGGCACTTGATTGTCAAAGGTAATTGCTATCGTTTTATTGGCAGCTTTAGAAGACCAGTCCTGAACGACCTGCTCGGCAATTTCGCCGGGCGAAACCGGCTCGGAGGCAATGCGTAAGTTTCCTGATTCGATGCTGTTCAGTTCGAGTAGGTTGTGAATGATAAGGCGCATTCGCTCCGCTACCGATTCGATTCCTCCAAGCGTTTCCAACATCTCTTCTTTGCTCATGCGGTCGTAATAGCGCTTAATGGCGCTGGAAGACATGACAATAGAAGCTAGCGGGTTCTTGAGGTCGTGTGCGGCGATACCCAAAAATTCGTTGAGTTGCTCGTTTACTTCATTCATTTGGGCATTGCGCTCTTGCAGTTCGTTATTTGCCAGCTCGATTTGGCGTGCTTGGTCTTCGAGGATTTTTTGTTTGTGTTCCAGATTGACATTGAGTTCCAGCAATTCGTTGTTTGCCAACTCGATTTCGCGGGTTTGCTCTTCCAGTATCTCCTGCTGGCTCTTCAGATTGATATTTGCTTCGTGCAACTCCGTATTTGCCAGTTGGATTTCGCCTGCCTGCTCTTCGAGGAGTTTCTGTTGTCGCAAAATCTCTTCGTTTTTGCGGGAAAGCTGCTTGTTTGCTTTTTTCTGCTGATGATTACTGCGAAAAAGAACGTACGCAATCACAAACACCAGCACCAGCACCACAGCCAAGCTATTGCGAATGAGCTGCTGGATTTCACTTTCTTTCGTAAGCAGTTCGATTTGCGCTTGGCGTTTTTCGGAAGCAAGCATTGCTTCTAAGTCCGCGATTTTGCGAACGCTCTCCTCGCCTGTCGTAGAATCTTTCAGACGCGAGTACATGAGTTGGTAATCCAGTGCTTTGCGAAAATTCTTTCTCGCTGCAAATATGGATGAAAGCGTTCGGCTTGCTTGTTTCATCCATTCAATTTCGCCAATATCGCGGGCGTAGTTGTAGGAGCGCGTAGTGAAGTCTTCGGCTTGTGTAATATCGCCCATTTGCAGATAGACCGCACCAATAGAACTGAGCGTTTGTGCCACGCCGGAGCGATTACCGATTTGTTCATAGATTCTAAGCGCTTTCTGGAAATACTCAAGCGCAAGCGTTGTATTTCCTTGCTTGCCATAGACCATCCCGATTTCCAAGCCGGATTCTGCCACGCCGTCCAGATCATCTTTTTCTTGATGAATAGCTTGGCTTTTCACCAGATATTCCAGTGCGAGCGAGTAATTTGCTTGACGCGAGTAAACTTCTCCGATATTGGTCATTGCTTTGCCCATGCCGTGCAGACCGCCTATTTTCTCATAGACCTCGCGTGAGCGCTGAAAATACTCAAGTGCAGCATTAAAATTGCCCTGTCCTTGATAAATCAAACCAATACGATTGAGTGCTTCCCCGATGTCGTTAGAATCCTTGGTATCGTCGCTGATTTTGAGCGCTTTGAGGTGGTAATCAAGTGCTTGCGGATAATTTCCTCGGCGGCGATAGACAATGCCAAGATTGCTCAGTGCTCGCGCCATACCGCGTTTGAATTGTAATTGCTCGGCTAGACCGAGTGCTTGCAAGCCATATTCAATGGATTTGTTTTGGTCGAAGGTGCGATATTCCCAGCAAAGGTTATTGAGCGTTTGGACACGCTTCTCTCCTTGCGTCAACGACAGCTCGCGTTTCAGGCTGTCAATGACGGCTTTGTTTTGTGCAGAGAGGCTGTATGCTGCGAATTGGCAGGTCATAAGCCCCATAATAATGAATAGCGCTTGGGGCAACCGTTTTATGAAATTC
>JANYDO010000209.1 GCA_025363605.1 Candidatus Kapaibacterium sp. | reverse complement strand
AGAACAGATTATCAACATCGTAGGACACATCGAATCTCTTGTCTCTAAAAATACAAATCAATCACCCGAAAGGGAATAATATTGGTTTAGTGGCAGAGGAGACTTATAGCGTTAATGCCCTGAGACAAGAGCAGTTAGAATGGAAAGATGTCCTTATTGAATACAAAATCCAACAATGAATTGAAAGAGGTTAATATCATGATTTTTTATGATTTTTGGGAGAAAATCTATAGTCAAGGAGTGAGCGTACTCCTGTTTATAACGACAGTCTATATCCTTTCTGGATGTGCTGATGTTATCAAACCGGTTGTTGATGACCCTAATGCCATTATTCCTTTAGAAAAGAATGATTACTTCCCTCTCAAAGTCGGTAATTTATGGCAATATCAGTACACCGAATACTACAGTGGAGGAAGCAAACATATCTCGACGGCGTATAACAAAATTACGAATGATGCTATTCTTACCTACAAAGGGCGAAAATATCAATGTGTCCAGTTTAATAACTCGCAATGGGGATACTATTGGAGCAATGGTAAAGAAGTGTCTTTTTTCAATGATTTTGGCGCAATGAAATATGCTGCCAAACAAGTTCTCCTGCGTCAGCCTATACAAATGAATGATTCTTTACAAATGGAGTTTGCGGCAATTTATATGAATAGTCTGGTCAAAGATATGAAGTTTGCAAAGTGTGTCACAACTAATGGCAGCATCACTACCCCGGCAGGTACTTTCCAAAACTGTATTGTTCTTCGTTATGAGGATCCTATTTTAAGTGATGCTATATCAAGTGGCATAAACTATGTCTACTATGCCCGTGGAGTTGGGCAAGTAGCTATGCTAGTGAAAGGTGAAAGTAAAATAAACGGCGTAAAAACGGAACGCTTGTTTGATGAATATCTTTTAACAAGTTATACTATTACTCCTTAAATGGACTAAGCTGGTTCTAATTTATGGTTTTTCACAACTGCAAGGAAAATCATGCTCACTCCATGTTACGGATGAAAATCCATGTTCTTTGGAATCAGAGATACATTCCAAAATTCTCATCAGTAATTGAGCTGGTAAGAGCCGTATTCATCAATTTTTCTACAACAAACAGCCACATAATGCGCATCACACAAGAACATCTGGACACTATCGTGGAGCGGGCAAAAGCTTTCCGCTTGCGCAAAGTTATTCTCTTCGGTGGTGCGCTGGAACACCCCGACGACACGGAAGATATTGATATTGCCGTTGCAACTGAAGAAGGTGGGAATTTTCTTGAGTTTGCCGTTGACTTGGAGCGTACACTGCCGTCCGTGTGGGTGGACGTTGTGCCGATTCAACCCAACACACCGTTTATCGAATATATTGAGCGTAAAGGGCGTGTTCTCTATGCTGTATGATAATCAGAGTAATGACAAAGCAACAGAACGGCTCACCGATCTTTTTGAGCAATGCCGTATCGAATTACTGCTCTTGGAAGAAATAGCGGCGGAGATAGCACTATTACTTGCTGACATACGTGCAAGTGATGACCGTCCATCTGTTCGCAACCGTGCAGCAGCAGCAAATCTTACGCAGTCATTTTACAACGGTGTAGAGAATATTTTGAAGCGTACGAGTAAATATTGTGGTGTTCCACTACCCAAAACTGAGCAATGGCATAGCGAACTTGCTCAACGTTTCACCAAAGAAAATCATATCGCACACGGTTTGCCAATTCTTCTTGTACCGGAAATAGTGACTTCCGTCACTATTTTGCGCCGATTCCGTCATGTCATTATGCACGGATACGCAATGAATCTGGACTGGGAGCGTATGAGTGTCAATGTGGAGCTTGTCACCGATATTTTCCCGCCTTTCCGCACTGCCGTTGAAGAATTTCTTGCTCAAGAACAACGACGAATTACCCCTCCGGACTGAATTTGTGCTTCATTAAGCATCCACCCACACACTTTGGCACGATGCTTGCAAATCTTGATACCATGCGCCCTTTGCGCTTCCGTTTTTGTCTCACAATCCAACACCACCCGTGATGAAATCGAACAATCGTCTCACCATGAAGCAATCCAATACGAAGCAACCCACCATGAAACGCCGCTCCTTTTTGCAAACCGCTGCCGGAGCAGTCGCACTCGGCGCTTCGTCACAAATCATCGGCGGAATGCCGCTTCTGGCAATGTCGCCCGATAAATTTGGGGCTGAGGTGCAGAATAGCGATAATATCCTCATCGTCGTTCAGCTTTTCGGCGGCAATGACGGCTTAAATACGGTCATTCCAGCGGACGATGCAAATTACTATCGCCTCCGCCCGCAGCTTGGCGTAAAAAAAGAACTGGCGACACGGCTCTTCGGTTCAAAAGTGTATCTGCATCCGGCATTGACCAATGACGTGCCGTTTGGTGGCTTCAAGCAGCTCTACGAAGACGGACGCTTGGCAGTAGTGCAAGGCGTGGGCTACGAAAACCCCAATCTATCGCACTTCCGCTCGACTGATATTTGGCTCTCCGGCATCAATTCTTCTCTGCCCACAACGCAGTTTAACGACGGCTGGGTGGGGCGCTCCATTGCCAAACTCTACGCGCCTTCCGGCAGCCAAATCCCCGACTACCCGCTTTGTGTGCAGGTTGGCGGAACGCTTTCGATGCTGCTCAAGGACGATACACGCGGCGATATGGGCATTGCGCTTGCCGACCCCGAACAGTTTTTCCAACTTGGGCAAGGCTTGTCGCCTGATGATGCTGCGCTCACCGATAATTCCGCCTTTGCAAGCGAGTTCAACTACGTGCGCACCATTGCGCAGAAGTCCGATGCGTACTCACAGCTTGTCAAAAAGGCGTTCGACAAAGGCACGAACACGGTGGATTACGGAACCGGACTGGCGCAGCAGCTTCGCATGGTGGCGCGTTTGATTTCCGGCGGCTTGCAATCGAAAGTGTACTTGGTCTATATGGGCGGCTTCGATACACACGTGCTTCAGCAGCAAGCCGACGGCAGCGGTTCGCACCCCAATCTATTGCGTTCGCTGGCTACGGGCGTTACGCAATTCATGCAAGACGCACTCCAACAGCGCTTTGCAGACCGCGTGGTGGGCATGACGATTTCCGAATTTGGTCGCCGCCCGCAAGAGAATGGCTCGCTGGGAACCGACCACGGCGCGGCTTCGGTGCAATTTGTCTTTGGCAACAACGTGAATGCGAACGTCTTCGGCAATCCCTTCGACCTTGCAAATTTGAATAACAACGGCGATTTGCAATACCAATACGACTACCGCCGCGTGTACGCAAACGTCCTGCAATCGTGGTTTGGCGCGTCGGAGCAAGATTCTACGGCTATTCTGGGCGAACGCATTGCGCCGCTTGCGGTCATAAAATCTCGCCCGACGAGCGTGAGCGACAACGCCTTTCGCGGTGCAAGCGGTAATGCGCTTTCGCTCTCGCCGAATCCTTCACAGGGCAGAAGTGCGCTGCGCTTTGAGTTACGCACAGCGGGCGAGGTGGATGTTTCGCTTTTCAGCACCACAGGGCGTTTGCAACGTCAGGTGTGGAGCGGTTTTCTGCCCGAAGGCACTCATTCCATTCCGCTGGAAGTGGAAACGAGCGGCGCGTACATCTGTGTCGTGCGTGTGGGCGGACGTGTGGAGACGGTGCCACTTGTGGTTGTGCGGTAATCGCACAAAAAATGTGCATTGCATTTGACTCTTAAAATCCATCTTCATCAGACTTATCCGTTGAATTCGTGTCCCATAACACAACTTCACATCATAGAACGAACTCCCCATGAGCCGCTCCATATCAAGCATCATCCCTTCCAAGCACACCGAAATCGCGCCCGGAATGGCAGTGCGCCGCCCGATGCCGACGCTGAATCTTCGCCATGCCGACCCGTTTGTGTTTCTTGACCATATCGGACCAAGCCGTCACGAACCGCATACACCCAAGCACGACGGCACTGGCGCACATCCGCACAGAGGAATTATCACAGTGACGTACCTATTTGACGGTGAAATGGAACATTTTGACAGTTACGGCGGGCATGGTATAGTGCGCGGCGGCGGTACGCAGTGGATGGTGGCGGGTTCGGGAATTCTGCATGATGAAGGCATGACTGCTGACTTTGCCGAGCGTGGCGGCACAACGCACGGTATTCAACTTTGGCTAACGCTGCCGAAGGCGCACAAAGACACAACTCCGAAATACGGGTTATTATCTGTGGAAGAGCTTCCGACTTTGACACTACCGAACAATGCAGGTTCACTCAAGGTTATTGTCGGTACATATCAGCATGACGGCAAAATAATTGCTTCCGCCATGCCGCTCTACAGCCCGCTTGCTATCTATCATCTACGGCTCAATGCTCACGCGGAAATTTCACTGTGGATACCGACAGACTTCCATGCGGCGCTGTATCTAACTGCCGGAACGCTGCTTGTGTCGGAAAATCAAACGGTAATGCGCGAGGCAGAACTTGCCCTGCTCACGAATGCGACATCTGAAAGTGATAGTGGTGTGCTTTGCCACAACCCCACCAACGAAGCACTCGACGTGATAATTCTCGCCGGAAAGCCGCTTGGAGAGCCGATATTTATGCAGGGTTCCTTTGTGATGAATAGTAGAGAAGGCATTGCTACGGCATATAGCGATTATCAGGCTGGGAAATACGGCACGATTCAGCGATAATATCGAAAGAAAAAGGTGTTGCCGATGGTGAGACACCTTAGCAACACCTTTAGCAAATAAGCCATGTTTACGTCAATTTGTGGTATGGAATTTCACCATATTGAGTTGGACTGCTTCGGTCAAATCCTTGCAGTTAAAATGCCCGTAAGGAACGCTTGAATAGACTTTCTCGCCGCTTTGCGACGGGATGCGCGAGGTATAGCGCCCATAGACAAGATTTGCATAGCCGATAATTTCATCCACCGTTGACCAAATCGAATAACGATACGTGCCTTCATAGCCGGACGTAGCATTGAGGTCTTGCAAAATGCTGGAAAGTCCGTAGGGTCCGATGGCGTAGCCGGGATAAAGACCATTCGTAGCCGCACACGTCGGCGTAGAACCCCCTGTTTGATAACACGACACCAAACCCCAATTTGCTCCGGCAATACCGACAAAAGCATCTACTTTGGAAGTAAGCGACGAACCCAAATTATACGACCCGCCATTCAGCAAGTCGCTTGCAGTACCGCCTTTGATTGCCTTCCGTGCAAGCGTTACTCCCATAGAATGTCCGATAATATCTATTTTGGGCGCTCCGGTGTAAAGCAGAACCGCTTCAATAAATCGGCGAATCCGCGTCAAGTATGCGCGTGAATGATATTGCTGCCCGGAAAGTGCTGCACTTGCCGGTCCCCACGTCAGCGCATACATTTCAGATGATTTATAGCCTTGTGTTTGAAAATAGGTAATCGAATTTGTCCACCCCGTTTGTCCTACCACCGTGCCAAGAGCTTTATCAGAATTCCCATGAATAAAAATCACCGGCTGGTTGACGGGATTATCAGAACCGCTCGTGCGACCGCCATAGCAAGCAATATCGCCGAAATTATCTGCTCCATAACCATTATTTTGCAACCATGTAGCAAAGTCGGATGTAAAGCCGGACGGTACAGCTTGTGTCGTCGCCTCGCCCTTTGAAGCAATTGCGCCAAGTTGTTGAGGCTGTTCATTGACGGTTGCGACTGCGCCGGTTTGGGCGGATGCTCTCCGCACAGGTTCTTGCAATGTACTGCAAGCGACAAATGTACACGCGACTGCTCCGAACACAGCAAATCGCACGGCAAGGCGAAATTTTGGGGTCATACCACACGCTCCTTGAACACAAAACATTGTAAAAAGTACAGATAATGTTTTTATCATTTGATTTATTTCAAATGATAACTAAAATTAACTTACAAATTTTCTCAATCAATGTCAAGTAAATTAGCGGGCTAACAAACTTGGGGGCAATTACTTGAAGAAAAAACTTGACAAAGAAATCAAAATTCATTACGTTTGAATTAAATCAAACGATTGAAACAAAACAAATCATTTTTACACTTTTAACCTACTGAGGAGTTCTTATGAAAACCCAAAGACCGACCAACGATTTCTATTCACAGTGGATGGAAGGACAAACCACCTTCCTTAAAACATGGACGGAAACGGCAACAAAAGCAGCTGGTTCTCTTTCCGAAGGCAACATTGCGGGAGCCGTGAAGAACAGTACCGAGTTGTACGCGACCATGCTGGAGCAGCAACAAGAAATAACGAAAAACATGATGCTCCAAGCAGAAAGCCTCACAAAAAACATGGCAACTGCCGCTCCATTCGGCGGACTCTGGAACACCCCCAATGCGAGCAATCAAGCGGCTCCGGCGGGCGGTCAATTTCCTTTTGGCGACCCTGCAGCAATGATGAACTATTGGTCGCAAATGCCGAACGCTATGATGAAGCCGTGGACAGCGATGATGCCTCCAAACGACCTCATGAAACAGTGGAACCAATTCGCCGAAGCTGGTACGTCGTCGTTTGCGCTCTTCGGACAAGTGGCAAAAATGTACGAGCATTGGCAGTATTTTTCGCAGTCGTGGAGCGGCTCCGCGCAAAAGATGTACAGCGCTCTCGGTGACAATCTACCCGCGGGCGTTGCTCAGGGCACCTTTCGCAATATGCTTTCCGGCGCGACTGCGTATATGAAACTGTTTGAATTTTGGATGCCGGCGCTTGAAATGATGAAAAGCGGAAAACCCCTCGGCATGGAAGAATTGCAAAAACTTATGAATCCCGCGAAATACAAAGAAGTCATTGATGCAGTGTTTGAATTTATGATGCCGGAGGCGATGCAATCTCTTTTTGGTCAGATGTACACCTTCTCGCAATCGCTTCAGTCCTCTACCGAGCAGGCTTCGCGGACAATGATGACGATGATGGAGCAAAATGCGAAGACGATTTTTGGCTTGATGGCGCACAATCCAGAAGCCGCTATGGGCGTTTACAACACGCTTCTTTCCGGCTACCGTCAGGCACTCGCATCCTCAAACGCACTGCCGATGAATCAGCGCGGGCGCGAAATGGCGGAAATTTCGCAGCGCATTCTCGAGCGTTTTGGCGAATACTATTCCACCATCACGAACTTTCAATACCTGCTCTACACCAATGGCGAAAAGGCATTGGAGAAGGTTTCGGAAACTTTTTTCACCTCCACACGCAAAGCAAAAATGCCGACGAATTTCGATGAACTCTTTGCTGCATGGGTAAATACGAATGAAGAAGTATTCCGTGAACTCTTTGAAACGAAAGAATATACGGCTGTGCAAAGCACACTTGCGCAAACAAGTTCCCTGCTTCACAAAGATTTTGAGCGCTTGTTTGAAGTGATGCTGAAAGACTTCCCCGTCGTAACGCGCTCGCACGTGGACGAACTTGCTAAAACAGTTTTTGAACTGAAACGCAAAGTTCGGGACTTGGAAAAACATGGTGCTGAGGGCGGCGAGGATGAAGAGCCGAAAGCATCCGCCAAATCAGCGCCCAAGAAGGCAACAGCACGTAAATAAACAGTTCAGAGCCATCCGAAATTACGTCCAAACAATTTTCCTTCTTCATCTGCTGCACCAAAAAGGAACCCCTGCAATGTCCACTTCACGGCATAATACAAACACGTCTGATTCCCAAGCGTCCGCCTACGGCAATGCTCCGGGCGCAGAAGCATTGCAAACAATGGCGAATGTCCACGCCAAGCTCATGCGGAGTTTGTCTGCTTTGCAAGAGGTAAAAGGCGTTGAAGTAGGCACGTCGGACAAGGAATGTGTATGGGAAGACGGACACGTTCGGCTCTATCATTTTACGCACAAGGCGCAAAAAACCGATGAACAAGAGCGTGTCCGCATTCCCGTGCTGATTGTGTATGCGCTCGTGAACCGCCCGTACATGCTGGACTTGCAACCCGACCGCAGTGTAGTGCAGCAGCTTTTGGCAAATGGTCTGGATGTGTATATGATTGACTGGGGCTATCCAACACGCTTTGAGCATCATCTGACGCTGGACGATTATGTTTCCGGCTTTATTGATGATTGCGCGAATGTGGTGCGAAAACAGGCGGGTTTGCAGAAAATCAATCTCTTGGGCGTGTGTCAGGGCGGAACGTTTGCGACCATTTACGCTGCGCTTTTTCCAAACAAAGTTCAAAACCTGATAACGATTGCCACGCCCATTGATTTTTCTGTTAAAGATGGCTTGCTTTTTCAATGGGCGAAAGACTTAAACGTGAACGCAGTTGTGGATTCGTATGGCGTTGTGCCACCGGACTTTCTGAACGCGGGATTTGTCATGCTCAAACCCTTTGCTCGGCTTCAGAAGTACATGGGCGCTTTCCAAACACTCGACGACGACACAAAATTTCTAAATTTTTTGCGCATGGAGCAATGGATTTTCGATAGCCCCGGTCAGCCGGGCGAGTGCTATCGGCAGTTTATCACCGATTTATACCAAGAAAACAAGCTCATCAAAGGGACACTTCGGCTTGGCAAAAAGACCGTCCATCTGAAAAATATCACCATGCCGCTGATGAATATCTTTGCTTCGGATGACCATATTGTACCGCACAGTGCAACGAAGGCGCTCAACAAATTCGTCGGAACAAAAGATAATGTCCTCTACGAAATTCCGGGCGGACATATTGGTATTTTTGTCGGCTCAAAAGCGCAAAAAGAGCTTGCACCAGCCATTGCGGCATGGTTTTCTAAGCGCGATAAAGCGTAATGGCTGGCGCTTCACGTATGTCAACGCACATGACACAAACCTTGCCCGTGCAAGCAACTTTATCGCAGAAAATAGCGATTTTTTCGGTACATTTGTAAGCACGGTGCGTAGAGCAGTAGCGCAAGAAATGAACGGTACTTGCCGCAAGCTACATTTACCCGCGTCACCATCAGTGTCCAGCACGAATTGTTATGAACAAGCAACCCGACGAATATATGACAAATGATACTCCGATAGCCGAAACAATAGTAGAGAATGAAACCGTCAACGGTACAAACATCAGTAACGGCGCAGCTTCCGAGCCGCTACAGATGGATGAAACCAAACGCGAAATGCTTCAAGCGTTCGGCGAAGCATATCGCGGGTTCGGCTTGAGCAAGCAGATGGGACACATCGTTGCACTGCTCTTATATTCGCCGCAACCCCTTTCACTTGATGAAATCACCGAACAGCTTGGCATGAGCAAAGGTCCTATTAGTCAGGTAACACGCCGTTTGAACGAGCGCAATATCATCCGCAAAGTGTGGAGTCCCGGTAGCCGTAAAGACTTTTACGAGATTCAGCCGGAAGTATTTGCCAATGCGTTTCGGAATTTTGCACTGTTGATTCATCATAACACTGAAATAGCACGGCATTTGGGCAATAAAATTGCGGAATCCGAATCGGAAGCGTTGCTTGACAAAGACTTGCTACTCAAACGTCTGAGCGAAATGGGAACGTTCTATACGCTGATGGAAAAACACTTTACCAATTTCCTTGAAGAGTGGGCGACAGTGCGCCCGCAACTCCATGCCTCCAATGGTGAAGCACAAGCACCGAAGCAAAGCCCGGAAGCGAATGGTAGTATTTTTGATTTATGATATCAGAGGGATGTTGCTGTAGCGGAAACTTTTTTACACGGATTGCAGGATGATTTCACGGATATTTAAGAAGGAATTGTGCAGAACAATGTCAGTTATTCGTATTCAGAAATCTTTTTCTAAGGAAATATTATTGTTGCAAATTCCTTAAACTCTTGTAAATTCGTACCAACTACTGCAATGTTAAAGAGCGACTTCAAAAGTTTTTTTTTGCGCCTTATTCGTTTGAAAAATTTCAAACAAACTAAACGAACTAAATCATTAAACCAAGTGAAAGAATTAGTCAATCATTTGAGTATCGTAACTCTTGGCGTACAAAAAACTTGTGTGGTGTGATAATGGCTCTTGAGCTATCCTGTTAGGCATTTGGATACATAATTTTTGGTGCCTGTTTAGGTGTGAAGAACGGTGTCGTATTCGCCCCCTTGATAAAGGGGGAACGGGGGATTAAACAGTTCAACACCGCTTGAAATCACTCATTGTACGCAGAAAATCCCCGTTCCCCCTTCTTTATCAAGGGGGCGTATGAGTGAAATTAACATGAGACCTAAACAGTTGCAATTTTTGTTTGTGTGTTTCTCTTGATTCTGTTTTTGAAGGTGTGTGTAGTATGATTGTCAAGCCATTCCGCGATTGGAAACTATTCACCAAGGTTGTGATTGTTATCCTCCTGACGGGCATTCCTCCGACTGCCGTGACGATATTTTATTTCCTGCCGTTTATTGAGCATCGGCTGATGAGCGAAAAACGCGAGGCAGTGCAACACGTGGTGCAGGCGGCGTATTCCGTGGTGCAAGAGTACGAAGGCAAGGTGCAATCAGGCTCGATGACACTCGAAGAAGCACAAATGCAAGCAAAAGAACGACTCCGCCACATCCGCTACAAAGGGCAAGAATACGTTTGGATAAATAATATGCGCGGCGAATTTGTGATGAATCCTTTTGTGGCTGAACTGGAAGGAATGTCCTTAGCCAACATAGCAACGCATACGCGCTTCAAGCGCCTGCATCCCATTATGAGCGCCATTGTTCAAGCCTGCTCCACGCCTAGTGCAGAGGGTTTCGTGGAATACACAACCGGCAAACCCGGCGACAAAAGCGGCAAACTCTATCCGAAAGTGTCCTTTATCAAACTTCTGCCGTCATGGGGATGGATCATCGGAAGCGGTATTTACGTGGATGAAGTCGAAGTGGAAGTACGCCGCCTTTGGTTTGAGAACATTCTTGCTATTAGTATCGGTGCGGGTATTGGTATTGCTTTCGGGCTGTTTATGGCGTGGCATTTATCGCGCTCCATCAAACGACTCAGCCGTGCAGCGCAGAAAGTGAGCAACGGCGAGGAAAATGTGGCGGTGCAGGTTGTCTCACGTGATGAAATCGGCGATTTGGGGCACTCCTTTAATGCCATGATTCAAAGTATCAATCGTTTTGTGGAAGAAGTGCGTAAAAAGAGTACCGAAGCCGAATCTGCCGCCCAAGAAGCACAGACCGCGAAGGGTGAAATTTTTGAGCAAAAGGAATACCTCGATACCAGTATTCAAGCTATCTTGAAGGAGATGAACAAATTTGCCGACGGCGATTTGACGGTACTTCTGCACTCCCGTAATGACGACAACATCAAACAACTCTACGATGGATTCAACGAAGCCGTTCACAAAACACGCCTTGTTCTGGCGGAAGTGCTGAAGCTCTCGCGCCAAGTCTCTTCCTCGTCGGAAGAAATTTGTGCCGGAACAGAGCGCATTGCGACCGGAACGGACGAACAGCGCAACCAAACCTACCAAATTTCCAGCGCCATCGAAGAAATGACGCGCACCATCGCCGCCAACCGCGACAACGCCCACCACGCCTCCGAAACAGCCCGCAAAGCCGGTGAAAACGCCCACGAAGGCGGTCGTGTGATGCAAGAAACCATCACCGGAATCAGCAAAGTGACCGATGCCGTGATGGAATCGGCTTCGATGATAGAAGAACTCCGCAAAAGCAACGAGCAGGTGCGCGAAATTTTGGAAATTATCAATGATATTGCCGCTCAGACGAATCTCCTTGCGCTTAATGCCGCCATCGAAGCAGCCCGCGCAGGCGAGCAAGGACGCGGCTTCGCAGTTGTCGCCGATGAAGTGCGCAAACTTGCCGAGAAGACCGTCAAATCTACCAAAGACATTGCGCTCATGGTGCAGCACATTCAGCGCGACACCGCCCGCGCCGTGCAGTCCATTGAGCGCGGGACGCAAGAAGTGGAGCGTGAAAAAGCTCTTGCGGCGCAAGCAGAAATCGCACTTTCCAAAATTATCCGGCAAATGGACGAGGTGGAACACTTAATCGCAGGCGTGGCGCTTTCCGGCGAACAACTTGCCGATGCGGGCGACGTGATTGCGCAAAGCGTCAGTAACATCAGCCGAGTTACCGACAAGACCGCCCAAGAAACGCACGACATAGCCACTGCGACGGGCGAGCTGAACCGCCTTACCGCAAGCCTACAAGCACTGGTCAGTATGTTCAAAGTAGATGCACACTCGCTTGAAATTCTTGGCGAGCAGAGCGAAGAGCAGTTCGCCGAACATACGACCACCACCGTACAAGGGCGTGCCTCGCTCACACAGCAACGGCTTAAAAAGCTCAACAATAATATCCTGAACTGAGAACGAATTACGCTATGACTACGACGCACACACACCGCGACTGGATAGGAAAATGGGCGCTTTACGCTGCCAATAAGCCATCGGTCAAAGAGTACGAAACCGGGCGTTCGCTCACCTACCGCGAACTGAACACGCTCGGCAATCATGTGGCGCAAATGCTGACCGACAAAGGTCTCCGAAAAGGCGACCGTGTAGCTGTTCTGGCAGAGTCATGCCTTGAATATTTCGTTCTCTTCGCTGCGGCACAAAAAACAGGCATTGTCCTCGCGCCGCTCAATTACAGGCTTTCTGCCCGCGAAATTGACTTTTTGCTGTCGGATTCCGCGCCTTCGCTTGTTATTACCCAATCAAAATTTCAGCCGCTTGTGGAAGCCTGTGCGCATTATCAAGACGTGGCGCACAAACTGTCCATGGAAGCGTTTGCCCAGGACGTGTATAGCCGCCGCGAGAGCGTGTATGCGTTTCCCGCGCTCACCGATATTGCCGACGACGACCCGATATTTATTCTCTACACCTCCGGCACGACGGGCTTTCCCAAAGGCGCACTCTACACACACGGAATGCTTTTTTGGAATTCCATTAACACCCATTTACGTCTGGATATTACCTCCCAAGACAGCTCCATTATTTGCACCCCGCCCTTTCATACCGGCGGCTGGAACGTCATTCCTACGCCGTTTCTGCACCACGGCGCGACCTTTACCATCATGCAAAAATTTGATGCTGATGCTGTGCTGACGCTGCTCGAATCCGAAAAAGCAACGATGTTTATGGCAGTGCCGACGATGATTCAGATGATGAAAGAATCACCGCGCTTCCACAGTGTTGATTTATCGTCAGTGCGGTATTTCATTATCGGCGGCGAGCCGCTTCCTTTGCCCGTTATTACCGAGTGGCAAGAGCGCGGTATTCCGATTCGTCAGGGCTTCGGCATGACCGAAGTGGGACCAAGCGTCACCTCGCTTCATCAGAACGATTCGGCGCGAAAAATTGGTTCTATTGGAACGCTCAATTTTTACCTCGAAGCCCGCGTGGTGGACGACAACGGCAATGACGTTCCGCAAGGCGAAGAGGGCGAATTGATCTTGCGCGGCGCAGTCGTTACGCCCGGCTATCGCAATAATCCGAAAGCAATGGCAGAAACAATCAAAGACGGCTGGTTCTATACCGGCGACATCGTGCGGCAGGACAGCGAAGGCTATTTTTACGTGGTGGACAGAAAGAAGAATATGTATATCTCCGGCGGTGAAAATGTGTATCCCGCCGAAGTGGAAAAATTTATCAGCACCCACGAAAGTGTTCAGGAAGTCGCCATCATCGGCGTTCCCGACGAAAAATGGGGCGAAGTGGGCAAAGCATTCGTTGCGCTGAAAGCCGCATCAGTGCTTACCGCAGAAGAAGTCCTGCAATACTGCACGGGCAATTTGGCAAAGTACAAAATCCCGAAATACGTGGAATTTCTGCCTGAACTGCCCAAAAGCGATACGGGGAAAATTGACCGTAAACGCTTGAAACAAGGGCAGTAGTAAACAAGAAAAAAGAATATGAATCGAAAGGAAAAATTGATTCTTTGTTTTTGACCTTTCCTTTAGTGTAATCATCACACTCAAAAAAAATCGTCCAATGCAATCTGCGTTCATCAATCTTCCCACCATCCGCTTGCACTACCTTGATAGCGGTAGCACGGCAACAACGCGCCCAACGCTTCTGCTTCTGCTTCTGCACGGACTAACGGCGAATGCGCGGATGTTTGAGCCGCTTGCGGACTTGCTTGCGCCGCATTATCGCCTCATTGCGGTGGATTTGCGCGGACGCGGACTGAGCGATAAGCCAAGCGCGGGGTACAGCATGGCGGAACACGCGGCGGACATTATCGGGCTGATGGATGCACTTGGCTTGGAGCGCTGCATCGTAGGCGGACACTCGTTTGGCGGTCTGCTGACAATGTTTCTGGCAGCGCATTTCCCGAAGCACGTCGAAAAGGCAATCATCCTTGATGCCGCAGGCAAACTGCATTCGGAAGTGCGCTCGCTGCTCAAGCCTTCGCTTGACCGCTTGGGTAAAGTTTTTGCATCGCTGGAGGAATATATTCTTGCCATGCGAGCAATGCCCTATTTGTGCGGCGCGTGGGACAATGATTACGAAGCATATTACCGCTCCGAGGCAATCATGCACGACGACGGCACGGCAACGGCACGACCACAAGCCGCCAACATCGCCGAAGCGCTCGACAAAGCGCTGGAGGAGGACTGGCACAGCGCCATCAAGAACGTGAAAGCGCCTGCAATTCTCTTGCACGCACAAGGAAGTTTTGGCGCTCCCGGTGCACCGCCCGTCTTGCTCGAAGCCGATGCCCGCGAGACCGTATCGGCGCTAGCGCAGTGCCAGTACGAAGAGGTTGCGGGTAATCATATTACCATAATGTTTGAGCCTGCTGTGCGAGATGTAGCAAGCGCTGTGCGGCATTTTATTGATAACGAATAACCAATAAGAACTCTTTTTCACCATTTTATTTTCACTTTTTTTGGAGCATTTACTATGAAACGCATTTTGAACTTTGTCCTTGCCGTTGGCATCACCGCTTGGGTTGCTGCTTGTAGTTCCAGCACCGATAGCGGCAATAATAACACGACCCAGCAGGACGCAACGGGCGGACTTGTGGGTACATGGATTTCTTCTACGGCTGATGTAGCACCATTGCTTAAAACACTTTTGGCAACGGATTCGATTCTCGCTACATTCAAAACCGATGGGTCGTACACAGTAACATCGTATTCCGCAAAAAACGGTAATTTTCCTTATACGGGTACCTATACTGTCGCCAAAGGCACAAAAGATACTCTTGGCGCAACTATTTATACAATAGACATACGCCAAGCAACACCAACCGTTGCTCGTTCTCAAGGTATTTATGTGGTACAAACATCAGTTTCGCCAGCACGAATGCTGTATGAAGTCGTCCAAACAGAAACCCCTGCCGGCACGCCACCGACGGTTGCGAGTGGCTTTGGCTCTAGCAAAGGTACAACCGGTGCTGTTTTGAGCGGGGTATTCTCGAATATCCAAGTCTATCGCAAGCGATAATCTCATACCTTATCAAAGCCCGCGAACACAAGGTTTGCGGGCTTTATTTGTTCACTGCCATACTTCACCGCTTCCCTTCTCTGAAACCAACAGGAGAATACCATGATTCATCATTTACCCCGTCGTTGCATTGCCCTTGCGCTCGGCATGATTACTTGCGTTCTCAGCGCACACGCACAGTCGTTACACGAGGGTGCACCCAGTAGTTCCATGCGCCTTTCGCCTGAGACCACCTTCATCACGCCTACGATGCGCCCCGGCGGCTCGCAGGGCTTCTTTGGGCAAGGGCTGTTCGGAGTGTCGGACGATGAGCAAAAACGCCTTCTCGCCATAGACTCCACGCTGACCAGCGTTTCTTTTACCAAAGCCGCGCCAAAGGACTATCCACGCGAATTTCAATTTTTAGCATTTTACTACACGCAGGCAGTTGCTTCGAGTGTTTACAGCGCAAACCCCTTCACGGGCGAAGTCATTGGGCGGCTTTTCGGGGATAATCAATCCAAGACCACGCCCGGCACGTCGATGTACGTGGAGCAACGCATTATTCCGTTTTTCATCTATCAGCCAAAACTCTTCGACGGACGGGCAATATTGCGGGCGGCGTTTGAAATTGACTGGACGTGGGGTGATGAATCCTACCTCGTGGGCGGCAATCGCGGCGGTGCGTTCAACGGCGGACGGGTGAACATTCAGACGCAAAACATCGAATTGGAGCTGCTTCCGGGCGATAATTGGGCAATCAACATTGGTCTTCAACGCCTTTTCGATACGCAGTACAATCCGTATCGCACTCTCGCCAATACCATGCTGCAAACGGGATACCGCCTTGCCTTCTGGGGCAGCCAAGCCACAGGCATCACCGTTCGCAAGGATGAAGATTACTGGCGGCTCAAGACGGGTTACTACATTCTCTACGCCCGCGAACCGGAGCAGCGCAACGGCGTATCGCTCTTTGAAGCAAATACCGAACTTGACCTTACGCCCGAATGGCGACAAGGCTTCTCGGCGTGGTATCTGATGGACAGAGCCAACGGACAAGCGGGCATCCCGACGATTAACGAGGGACTCAACAGCCCGCTCAACGAGTGGAACGGCACGTTTCGTTTCCGCTTTCCCTTTGCCAATCCTGCTGACCTCAATAATCGCTACGAAGCTGATATTTTCTGGCTTGGCACCTACGGCAGCTACAATCCCGAATATCAAAACGGTCGCTTGGGCGCATCCATGTTTGCGATTGCGAATCTCGGCACGGCGAATATGTACGAGCAAGGCGCATGGAAAAAGGGCGCGGACATTTTCGGTTTTGCACTGAACGGGCGCATGGGCTACCGATACGGACAAACAACCGACGACGTGGCGCAACTGGACGTACTCTACTCTTCCGGCGATGCAAACGGTATCAACGACAAGCAATATAGCGGCGTTATCACGGGCAATTCGTGGGGCTTTCCGGGTTCTATTTTTGTCGGGCATGGCGCGTATTTGGTCTTTCCGCACGGCAACGTCATTAACCGATTTATCGGCGCTGTGAGCGATTTGTCAAATCTGGGCTATGGTATAACGGGCGGCATTCTGAATGTGAGCAACGACATCATACCGCACAAACTCTCGGTTCGCTTGGGTGCAGCCGGAGCATTTTCCAACGTCACGCCGCCACGAGGCACAGCAACGCTGCCGATTGACAACGTCATCGGCGCGGAGGCAAATGCGCGTGTGGTCTATCAGTTGGGCGTGTTTATGAGCCTTGAGTTTCACGCAGCCTATATGTGGCTTGGCGACTACTACAACAGCCCGCGCGTGAACGGAAATGTTACCCAAAAGCCCGCCAATCCTTGGACAACGTTTATGGCGTTTCGGTGGTTGATGTTTTAATACGTTTGACAAATTCACGTAAGAAGAATGGAACACGGATGAAGCCCAGATGAAAACTGATAAAGAGGGATTGAAGAAAATTATCATTTCCCTTCGCTCTTAAAATCCTTCTTCATCAGTCCCGTCCGCGTTATCCGTGTCCCCCAAACTCACGTTCCGACTTGATACATTTTTTTGGAGACACCACAATGAACTTTTCTCAGAAATCTTTTGCACTAACGATTATGGTATTTGGACTTTCCTTTTGGATGCGATTGTTCTTTTTGCCGGAGCGAGTGCAAGCGCAGCAGACGCTGGGCGAATCCGCGGATTTCACAGCATTGAATTATCCTTTTCCCACCAAAACAATTGAGCTTTCGGGCGGTGTGCAGCTGGCATACACTGACGAAGGCACGGGCGCGGAGACGATTATCTTCATTCACGGTTTGGGGAGCTATTTGCCCGCATGGAAGCGCAATGTGGAGGATTTGCGCTCACAGTATCGGTGCATTGCCGTTGACCTACCGGGTTATGGAAAATCTTCCAAGGGCGAATACCCGATTTCGATGACATTTTATGCAGATATTATTGCAGAACTTATCAGCAAACTTGGTTTGCAAAGCGCTATTCTCTGTGGTCATTCGATGGGTGGTCAAATTTCGATGACAGCAGCACTCAAATATCCGCAAAAGGTAAAAAAGCTGATTTTATGCGACCCCGCAGGATTTGAAGCGTTCTCGGAAGGCGAGAAACAGTGGTTCCGCGAGGTAGTCACGGCAACGGGCGTAAAACTCACTTCGCCCGCACAAATTCGGACAAATCTGATGTCCAATTTCTACAATACGCCCGCCGAAGCGGAATTTATGATTACCGACCGCGTTCTGATGCGGGGTATGAAACAGTTTGATTGGTACTGCTGGTCAATCGTTAAAAGTGTGCAAGGCATGGTGAACGAGCCAGTCGTGGAGCGGCTTGCACTCATTACGCAGCCAACGCTGATTCTTTTTGGCGAAAACGACAATCTGATTCCGAACCCATTTCTGCACGCCGGAAAAACGGAGGTCGTCGCCAAAGCAGGTGCGGCAAAAATACCAACGAACAAACTTGTGATGATTCCTCGCTGCGGACATTTTGTGCAGTTTGAGCAGCCGGAGATGGTGAACAGGGAAATTCGAGATTTTGTGCGGTAGGCAATATGATTTTTGGGACACGGATAATACAGATTGGGGCGGATAAGGAAAGATTCAGAAAAATCTTGTCTATCGTATCGTCCTCCAAAAAATCCTTCTTCATCTGTATTTCATTCGTCCTATCCGTGTCCCGGAATTCCAGTTACGATGATAATATCGTCATTCCTGCTACGGCATCAAATCTGCCCGCGTATAAAGCAGCCCGACGAGTTGCCCGAAATTATCAGCGTCTTGCGTCATCGTTATTGGCGTGTCGCTTGGGAAAGGATAATCGGCTGCATCGTGGTAGAGTGCGCCCGTGAAGGAAGGCATGAGTCTTACGTCCAGCGCAGTATTTTCCCGTTCAAAGCG
>JANYDO010000182.1 GCA_025363605.1 Candidatus Kapaibacterium sp. | reverse complement strand
GTAGCGACTGTGAATATTGACCCAGATAATTTCGCCCGCTTTCGTATAATAGCGCTTTTCAAATTCGATTTCGTCCACTTCGCCCGCCAGAAGCTGCTTCAAGAGGTCTTTTTCATGACGGAAATCTTCCGCCACAGTGATGTCTTGCGTGTACAGGCGCGTCAATTCTTGTTCGGTGTAGCCGAGAAGTTTACAAATCGTGGCGTTGACTTTCAAAATGCGATTGTTCTGCGAAACAAGTGCAATCCCGATGGGCGACTGCTCTACGATAAACCGAAAGCGTTCTTCGCTCTCACGCAAGGCAAGTTCCGTCTCTTTTTTCTCGGTAATGTCTGCCATTAAGCCGTCGTAGCCAATTACCTCGCCACTGTCGGCAAGGCGCAGAACGGGAGTATTTTTCACCCAGCGCGTCGCACCGTTTTTGTGAATGATGCGATGTTCCAGCGCCGCCGCATTTTCGCCGCGCAGCAAGCAATCTGCCTGATGCACCACTGCTTCGCGGTCATCGGGGAAAATCATCTCGTACCACAACGCCGAGCGTATCTCGTACTCCTGCGAGGTATAGCCGGTGATAGCAACGCAATTCGCGCTGTGCTTGGTGTGAACAGCTTGCCCGTTCTGAACGGTAACGGTGAAGGTGTAATCGGTAATTGCATCCAGCAGATGACGGTATCGCCCTTCAATCGTGCGCTCACGCTCTGCCCGCTCCGTATGGAGTGTTTTGAGAGATTGTTCGAGTGATTCGTTACGCTCCATCAGCCGCCGATATAGCGTAATAAGCGCATCGGCATTGCCTTCGCTCACGCTTTGTCCGGAGCCGTTTGTCTGAAGAGCATCGCGAACAAAGGCTTCAATACTTGCGCCGTCACCGTGAAGCAGTGCGGGCGATTCGTGGAGTAGAGGTGGTATTCCTGACACAACATTGGGGAATAGGGTGAGTACTGGGTTCGCTCTTCTGTGCTTTACGAAAGCCCCACAGTTCATCATTCAAAACTCAAAACTTCTTCATTTCTTCAACGCATCTTGCTTTGCTGCGTTAATTTCATTTATCGGCAAGCGAGCGCCCATGCGCGAAATGACTCTTGCTGCTGCGTGAGAGCCGATGCGTCCTGCATCTTCGGGTGTGTGTCCGTGGGTAAGTCCGTAGAGTACTCCAGCGGCATAGATGTCTCCTGCACCCGTTGTGTCCACGGGACTAGCCGGAGCGGGCGGAATGGTGTAGGTGTGCCCTTCCCAGACGATGCGCGAACCGTCTGCACCAAGCGTCATAGCCACGTGCTTTGCTTCTTTGCGAAGAAAGTGAAATGCTTCGTCGGGGTCGTCGGTGCCGGCAAATGCTTGGGCTTCGGCTTGATTGCAAAAGATAAGGTCGCTTTTGAGGAGCGCCTTGCGGACATGGCTGCCAAAGACGTTAATCACAAAGGTATCGGAAAAGCTGATAGCTACTTTGGTATCGTGCTTTTGAGCATAGAACATCGCTTCTTCAATCGCCGCCACGCCTGTTTCTTCGGTGAACTTGAAGCCCTCGAAATAGAGCCATTCCGAGCGTTTGATAGCATCTTCCGGTACGTGGTGTTTGTCGTATCCGGCATTGACGGCAAGCGCCGTATTCATTGTGCGCTCGGTGTCGGGCGTAATGACAATGAGCGACGTGCCGGTGGCTTCGCCGTCCAGAACGGGTGCGTGAAGTTCAATACCAAGTTCTTTGAACTCATTGGCATAAAATTCGCCAAGATTATCTTTGCCTAGCATAGAGCCAAGTGCAGCTTTGCCGCCAAGCTGTGCAAATCCGATGATGGTATTCGCTGCCGAGCCGCCGCTTTGCCAGTGCGGGTCGTAGTGAGCAAAGCGCCGAAGTAACTCGCTTTGTCGTGCGGCATCCACGAGATTCATGGTGCCTTTTTCTAAGCCAAGCTCTTGAAATTCGTGTTCTTCGATTTGGAGTTGAATATCAACAATGGCAGCGCCAATGCCGAAGAGATGGAGATTTTTAGTCATGGAAAGGAATTGTGAAAAAAATAGAACATTGTGCTACGCGCCGCTATCTGTTTTATGGTTTTAATTGGAAATCTCTCGTGCGAATGCTGGAAACATCACATTGTCATACCGATTGTCATACCGACGCAGGTCGGTATCCATATCGAAAGGAAACAGCATCATGCGATTCCAATGGATGCCGACCTACGTCGGCATGACAGAATTTTCCAACTAAAACCTATTTTATTCTTTAAGGACGCAGATGCAAAGACGCAACTATACGGAAAAAAGTTCAGAAAAAAATAGAAGTTATAGCAGCAAACGACTGCTCGCAGCTTCATTCAGCGCTGTTTTCTGAGCTTGTGCGGTAATGCTCGGCGGTTCTACGTGCTGGTACTGTGCATCACGGTAAGGAGCTTGGCTGAGTGAAGGCGATTGCGGCGCAGAGAGCACTCCGGCAGGAGTGGAAGCCGAACCGGCGGGCAGGGCGACGTGGAATTGCCCGACGAGCTTTTGTAATTCTGCCGTGAGGCGCTTCAGATCGTGAATTGCGTGTTCGATTTCTCTGGTCATTTGCGCGGATTCATCGGCAACTCTACTGATATTATCAACGTTGCGCGAGATTTCACTGCTTGTGGAAGCCTGTTCTTCACTGGCTGCTGCGATATGCGTAATAATGGTGGACACCGACGACGAGCGCTCTATAATGCGCTCCAATGCCTGCTGCGCACGCTGTGCGGCTTGTGTGCCGCGCTCTACCTCTTGTCTGCCTTGGTGCATGGCGCTGACAGCTTCGCGGGTATCGGTTTGAATGCGTTCAATCGTCGTTGCAATTTCTTTGGTTGCTTTTTGTGTTCGCTCGGCAAGTTTGCGTACCTCGTCGGCAACGACGGCAAAGCCTTTGCCCGATTCGCCTGCGCGGGCGGCTTCGATAGCAGCGTTTAGTGCCAGAAGGTTTGTTTGGTCAGCAATTTCGTCAATGACGGCAATCACGTTGCCGATTTGCTCACTGGATTTACCCAATTCCTCAATCGTGCGGGCAGATTTCATAACTGACGAAGCAATTGCTGCCATACCGACGATGGTTTCGCGGACAATCTCACCACCGGTAACGGCATCCTTGCTTGCTGCTTGCGCTTCGCTGGAAACGGCGGAGGCTTGCTGCGTTGCGTCCATGATGGTTTTCGTCATTTCTTCCATTGCGCCCGCTATCTGGGTTGTCTCGTCGGATTGCTTGTTAATGCCTGTTGTCATCATGGTTGCATTAGCGAGAATCTGGGTGCTTGACGTTGCCGTTGTGTTCACCGCCTCGACGACGCGCACAAGAAGCACACGAATTTTATCAATAGCATCGTTAAAACCGCTATAGAGTCTGCCAATGTCGTCGTTATTTGTGACGGCAAGCCGCACCGTCAGGTCGCCTGCGGCGAAACGTTGCACCACGCCGAGCATATTCTCCACGCTGTCGGCGAGATATTCGCGTTGCTTTTCGGATTCTTTGACGGCTTCGTCCACTTTACGCTGTACGCTGGCTTTCTCGGCGTGTAATTTCTCAATACCCTCGCGTATGCCGGAGACCATGACGTTGAAGGCGCTTGCAAGCGTTCCGATTTCATCGTGTCGTTTTACTTCGACAAACGTGTTAATATTCCCACTGGCAATTTTTTGGGCGGCGGCGGCAAGGTCTTGCACGGGCGCAATGACGGCACCACGCAGAATCAAACTAATAATAAAAAGAAGAAGAAGCACAACCGCCAAGCCACCACCGGCAGCCATCCAGACAATACGAATGACTTGTCCCGTCACTTCTTGCTTGCGATAGGCAGTCATAAGGGTATAATTCCATGCCTCAATCGGCTCTTTCGTAATCACAAACTCATCTTCCACGAGCTTACCGGCGGTAGTATTGATGCTGTCGGCTGCCAAAATTTCTTTTATGGTGTCGTCGCCGGCATTCGTGGAATGAAAGCTCACGGTGTTGCGCTTTTGGTAATTATCGACCAGCATCACCACGCCGTCGCTCATAAAGTGCTGCTGAGAAATGATTTCTGCAAGGCGCTCAAGGCTTGTTACCGCAAATCCGACGTACCACACTCCAATGGTAGTCCCGGCAGAATCCCGCATGGGTTCATAGCCGGTGATGTATTTTTTGCCGAGAATGTCCACCACGCCGTAAAAGCCTTTGTTCTCCTTGATAGCAGCAATCGCCTTGCCTTTCGGGTCAAGTTTTGTTCCGATAGCCCGTGAGCCGTCCGGCTTGAGAACGTTGGTGCTGACGCGCACAAACTCGTCGCCCCGCCGCACAAAAAGCGTTGCCGTGCCGTCCATGTAGGATTTGACAAAATCTACGAGAGAGAAATTATTGTTCTGTTCTGTTGTGCCAAAGGCAAGAGTCGGTACGGTTTCCGACCCTACTTGGCTTGGTGCGCCAAGCGTGGGCGTTCCCATTTTTTTTCCTTCTTCCATCAGCATTCTCATTGCGGCATGAACACGCTCTTGCATTAGAGATTCGGTGATGCCGAGGTCGGAGGTAACGAGCTGAATGACGTTTTGCGATTGCTGCGCGGCATCGGTTTCAACACGATTTTTAATGCCAAAGCGAAGCACGACCACAACCAATGCAATAACAATAAGGATGGTTGCGGTAATAGGAACGAAAATGCGGAAGGCAATCGTTTCTGTTCGTTTCATTATCAATACCCCGTAGAAAGTGAGAGGAAGAAAAAATATGGGAAGATAAAATACGTTTCTTTAAGAATAGCCAAGTGATAGTAATAAGCCCAATAAGGCGTAAAACTACATAATTTTCTTTTTCAGACAACAGGAATTTTTTCAATCGTCGAAATTCCAGTAAAGTCTTGTCTGCGCGGAAACATTTTGTATTTTTGTGCGTTCAACGCCTAATAGTGCGGTGCTACAAGGAAGGTCGCTTTTAATGGTTTTCATTATTTCGCAATTCTCCTCCGCCCACACTTTCTAAGGCGTTCATATTGCAGCACAAATCGTACCATATTTTTTTCTCACAACTAATTGCCAAAGCACCATGAGCGAAGAGCAACAAATTTTTGAGAAGGAAGAGTCTGAAGAAAGCCGTTTAGCGTGGCTTTCAGGCTTTCTCGACATCATCACCGCACCGGGCGAACTTGCCCTCAGGCGCGTTGCCTATCCGGCACGAGTTATCGTTATGGCGGCTCTCTTACTGACGTTTGCTTCGACTTTTGTCCAGTATCTCTATTCGGTCAACGACAATATCCGTCAGCAAATGTTCACCATGCAGGCGCGAGGCTTCGAGAAAATGGCGAAGAAGCAAGGCATGGCTGAAGGGCAAATTGATGAGCAGATGGATAAGCTCAAGAAACAGCAGGATTTTTCCTTGCCCAAAACTTTGGGCGTGAGCCTGATTTTTACGTTGCTTTCGGTATTCATCTACGGCTTCCTCTTTTGGATATTGCAGCGCCTTTTCAATAGCGAACCGCCTCCGGCAGCCGTGATTATTGCGCTGGCAAACTATACGGCTTCGATTGCGCTGCTCGGCTATGTCGTGACGGGGCTGATGCAATTTGCTGCAAATTCGATTGCCGCATCGCCCTCACCGACGCTCTTTATTGATGCCACCGAAAGCCCGTATTTGCTGCAATTTCTGGGGCGCATCAATCCCTTTACGATTTGGGAATATATCATTGCGGGTATTGTCATTGCGAAGCACGTCGGTATGTCGCGGACGCAAGGAATCGGTATCGGCGCGACCGCGCTTGCGATAACCCTTATGCTCACCGGCTGTTTTGCGTGGGCAATGTCCAGTTTTATGGGATAAGTCGAAAGTGTACGAAATTATGATGCATTATTTTCACAGACAGGAATGTCTGTGCTACGGCACAAAATCTGACTTCGGTAGCACAGACATTCCCGTCTGTGTTCCCAATCGCTTCTCAAGATTGTTTGCTTATAGTTGGAAGATAGCGTTTCTTGTGGCTATCGCCTATTGCTGCGGCGCTTGCACAAATTCGACTGACACAAGTGGGGCGTACTTCCCGAAAGTGCGCCTTATTGTTCAGCAAAATTGTCTTTCTTGTCATTCCCCGGGCGGCGCGGGTATGCCGACAAATCTTACGACCGATGCGAACATTGTTGCGCTCGCTGCTGCTATCAAAGCCGCAACGATAGACCCCGCCAGCCCGCGTAATAAGCGGATGCCGCAGGGAGGCGAACTGAGCGCGGCAGACAAAGCGGTTATTCAGCAATGGTTTGATAAAGGCGGTAAAATCTCTGATTGACCGCTGCCGTTCACGGCTTTCGTTCAATCTTGCTTCGCAGTATTTCCCATTCTCAATTCTTCACCGACTATGGCTCGTACAAAAGTTGTTTTCCCTAACATCAGTCCCCGTGCGTGGGAGCATCCCGCCGACCGCGCTGCGCTTTCGACCCTGCAGTCTATTCCGGGCTTGGACACGCTCTTGCAAAAAATGGTTGGTAATACGACCGAGCGTTCGCTCAGACTGGTAGCGCTTTCCTCGGCGGTGCGCGTCTCGGAGCGTCAGTTTGCGAAGGTGAATAAACTCTTCCGCGAAGCCTGTCTTGTGCTGGACGTGAAGAATCCGCCGGAACTGTACATTTCCGCAAGTCCCTTTGTGAACGCCCGCGCTGTCGGTATGGAAAAGCCCTTCATTATGCTGAATTCCTCGCTTTTGGATACGCTCACCGATGACGAGCTTCTTGCCGTGATAGCGCATGAAATCGGACATTGTTTGTCGGGGCATTTGCTGTATTCCACGCTTTTAGTGATGCTCACCAATTTCACGATGCCGATTCTCTCGAATATCCCGCTTGGCGGAGCAGCCGTGATGGCTATTCGTATGGCGCTGATGGAGTGGTATCGCAAGAGCGAGTTGTCGTGCGACCGCGCAGGGTTGCTGGTCGTGCAAGACCCGGAAGTCTGCTACACGCTGGAAATGAAGCTGGCGGGCGGGCGAAACGTATCGGAAATGAATATCAACGAATTTTTTGCACAGGCGTATGAATACGAATCCGGCGGTACAATGATGGATAGCGTTCATAAAATCTTGAATCTTTTGGGCGAAACGCATCCTTTCCCCGTACTGCGTCTGGTGGAACTCAAAAAATGGGTGGACGCGGGTGAATACGGGCGAATTTTGAGTGGTGGCTTTGCGCAGGACGGCGAGGTCGGTACTCGCGCTTACAATGCTCCGCATTACGCCACGCCTGAGGATGCAAAACAAGAAAGCGTTGTGGATAATATCAAATCCGCAGCCCGCAAGTACAAAGAAGATTTAACGCAATCTAGCGATCCGCTGGTCGAGAAAGTCAGTGATATAGCGACTTCTGCCGCAGATACCGCTAAGACCATTGCAGAAAATATGCGTAAACGTTTCGAGAAGTAGTATATTTGCGGCGCACGTTATGGCAAAAAGAACTCAATACTTAAACATACATCTGGATATTTTTCAAGAATCAAGGTTTGAAGCCGTATATTGATGAACACAGACAAGAGTGTCTGTGCCACAAAAGCTAGATTTTATGCGGTAGCACAGACACTCCTGTCTGTGCAGTCCCAGAAACGCCCAGACTATTGTTAAACTTAAAACATTTATTCTTCTTCAAAATAACAATGAGCAGCAAAAACGCCCTTCCGAAACGCAGTGAGAACTACTCCGAGTGGTACAACGACCTTGTGAAACGCGCCGACCTTGCGGAAAATTCCGCCGTGCGCGGGTGCATGGTGATTAAGCCCTACGGCTATTCCATTTGGGAAAAAATGCAGCAAGACTTAGATAGGCGCTTCAAAGAGACCGGACACACGAACGCTTATTTTCCGCTTTTTGTACCGAAAAGTTTTCTGGAAAAAGAAGAAGGTCACGCCGAGGGCTTTGCCAAAGAATGTGCCGTCGTGACGCACTATCGCCTCAAAAACGACCCGAATAAAAAAGGTGCGCTCATGGTTGACCCCGATTCGCGTCTTGAAGAAGAGCTTATCGTGCGCCCCACTTCCGAAGCGGTGATTTGGAACACCTACAAAAACTGGATTCAGTCCTACCGTGATTTGCCGCTTTTGGTTAATCAATGGGCAAACGTTGTGCGTTGGGAAATGCGGACGCGCCTCTTCTTGCGCACGACCGAGTTCCTCTGGCAAGAAGGGCACACCGCCCACGCCAGCGCCGAAGAAGCTATCGCCGAAACAAGGCAAATGCTGGACGTGTATGCCGAATTTGCGGAGAACGTAATGGCACTGCCTGTTATCAAAGGCATCAAGACCGCCAATGAACGCTTTGCCGGAGCAGAAGAAACATTCTGCATTGAAGCAATGATGCAAGACGGTAAGGCGCTCCAAGCAGGTACATCGCACTTTTTAGGACAGAATTTTGCTAAAGCATTCGACGTGCAGTTCTCCAATAAAAACAACCAACTCGAATACGTCTGGGGAACCTCGTGGGGCGTAAGTACGCGCCTTATGGGAGCGCTTATCATGGCGCACTCCGACGACAACGGTTTGGTTGTACCGCCGCGCCTTGCGCCGATTCAGGCGGTGATTGTACCAATTTACAAAAATGAAGAGCAGCTTGCTACGATTTCTGCGAAAGTGGCGGAAATTCAAAAAGCGCTGCAAGCCAAAGGTATCGCCGTTAAATATGACACGCGCGATAGCTTAACGCCCGGTTTCAAGTTTGCTGATTGGGAATTGCGCGGTGTGCCGGTGCGTCTTGCGCTGGGCGAGCGCGATTTGCAAAATGGTACTATTGAGGTCTCGCGCCGCGACAAAGAGCGCGGCGAAGAAGGCGCAAAGACGGTCGCGCAAATTGAGGGTATCGAAAACACCGTTGCTGCGCTTTTGGAAGACATTCAGACAAACCTCTACCAAAAAGCACTTGCTTTCCGCACGGCAAATATGCGTACGGTGGACGATTATGCCGATTTCAAGGCAATGATGGAGCAAAAAGGCGGCTTTGCGCTGGCGCATTGGGACGGCACGACCGAAACCGAACTCAAAATCAAAGAAGAAACCAAAGCAACCATTCGCTGCATTCCTTTGACCGCCGAGCCGGAAGAGGGCAAATGTATTTATTCCGGCAAGCCTTCCCGGCAGCGCGTTCTTTTTGCTGTCGCTTATTGATTGCCGTAGAGGGCAGACACCACCTGCTTTTTTTTAAGCGAGAGATGTCTGCCGTGGCGAAGTATCCCGATGAAATATCATACGTTACACCTCTTGCTATGACTTTTGGTCATGGAAGATTATTACTTCCGGTAACTATGGTAGAATCGAATAAGGTTGTATATTGCACTTACCCTAATGACAACACTCTAAGCACGTGTACAGGTTCTGTACAAAATCGTAACATATCTTTGCCGTATTTGGTTCACGCAAGCACATCAAGCATAACAACACGCACAAATGCCGCCCTCCTGCGCATTTCTGCACCCTATACAATTACATTCGCAACGCATAGTGCCAAAAAATGCGTTTGTTGTTTGTATTGTCCCCCCATGACCATGCTATGACGAAAATTATGCAACTACTGTTTTTCACACAATTGTTCTATAATTTGCACTGTCAGCATCCCGCAAACTCTGCAAACGCATGACTTTCAGTCATCGAAAAAACTTACCTTTAGGCACTACCACGAGTCATAAAATTTTATCATATTTGTTCACGGTATTTCAATCATCATTCTTTATTTCTATCTGCACTGCACAAAAGCTAAACAATATCGCAACCTCTTGGCAAGCGTTGGCGCAAAATTTCTTTGGCAATCACACGCTCTCCAAACGGATATACAAAAAAACCTTTTTTGTATGTGCTAGTCTTTTTGTAATTTGCGCGGCTTTATTACTATTTCCTCTATTCTTTACGAACCCCATAACAGCAAGCATCTAATTCCATGTTGACACATTTTATCCACAAATTTCTGGGAGGTTGTATGTAGCCCCGTGTATGGCGCTTCCGTTCTACTTCATTTTCGCACGAACACAAAAAATGCGAACTATGACATGGAACTAGAATAGCGCACGAGGTTTCAGCTAACATATTGGCGCAGGATAAACGAGCATAGCAACAACATCCCATAACGACCCCCCGAGTTGTCCTGCATATCTGCTGTCCACCGTTTAGAAGTGATTATCCGGCAATTTCTCGAAAAAACAGCCATTCCCCCAAATGGTTACACTTTTTCAAAAAAAAAGTGACAAGCACGAGAAAAAGCCAACAACACGGATACCACCACTAAACACCGCTTTGGTAAATCGTCTTTTCTTTATTAATGGTTGTCGAAAGTTTAACCATTTTTTTATCTTAACTAAATGATTTCTATGAAAAAGGTATCTTCTTTCGTTCTCGCACTGGTCGCGGCGCTCCTTATGGTAGCGGGCACGGCTCAGGCGCAGACATGGAATAACAGTACCAGCCCGGGTAACTGGCAGTCCGCAAACTGGGGTATCCCCAGCTTTTGGCCTGGTATTGCCACAGGTAACAGCGCTGCAATTATCAACCCCAATGCGGCGTTGATATTGAATAACTCTGCTCCTGCCTTCCCGATTGGTAACCTCGACATTCAAAACGCGCTCGGTGTATTCCAAGTGACGTTGAATGGTACGGGTACGCTCACAATTAATGGTGACCTTACCGTTAATAATGATCTTGTTATCGGTTCAGGCTTTCAAGTGGTACTTAAAGGTGTTTTGAAGGGTAGTGCGCAAATTATCATCGCTACCGGCGCAACCTTGCGTTTAGACAACACCACCTCTACCGCTCTTCAAGGTACCGTGACCATTTCCAACACTGCTTCGGCTGGTGTTGGTACATCCGGTACGGTTGATCTTGGTCCTGGTTTCAATGCTGGTGTCTTCCCGACATCATTGTTCTCCGGTAACAGCGCTCTTAATACTATTCGTATCAATAGCAATCTGACCATGCCCGGTACATTTAGCATGACCTCCGGTCCGCTTATTCTTAATGGTGGCAATCTTACTGTTAACCCGCTTGGCAATCTTCAATTGCAACAGCCCAACGTAAATTCGTTGCAAGGTACGGGACAAATTGGTGCTTCGCCGGGTGGTCAAGTTACTCTCGGTGTTCCGAACGTAACGCTGTTCAATAATGGTTCTATTCCGGGTGCTAATTTTACCAACCCATTTTTGGGACAATTGAATGCTACAACCGGTACACTTTCCGGTAATCTTACCTTTACTGGTAATGGTACTCTCAACGTAAATGGTGGACGTCCGCTACAACCCTTGGTTGTTGTTGCCGGCTCTATCTTGACGGTGAACAATACCTCACCAAATGCTATTCAGCAAGGTGTAGCTCCTACTGCAGGCTTTATTCAAGTTGATGCAGGTGCTACGCTTGCTTTTGGTGCCGGTGCTAATGCTAGTATCATGCCTTTCTCGGTTGTAACGAATGCTAACGGTACCATCAAAACCGGTGGTCCAATGACCGTGAATCTTCCTGGTGTGAATACGGCAGTTGTACCTTTCCCGACAACCACCTTTACCAGTGTACTGGATTTGGCTGGTGATTTGACATTAGCAGGTTCGGGTGTCTTCCGTTTGACACCGCTTGGCTCCAATACCATTATCGGTACTGGTAAAATCCAAGCTGCAAATCCGACCTCTATTTTGCAAGTTGTTGCAGGCTTTAATAACGGTGTTTTGAATGGTAGTAACTTCGGTTGCGCCTTTAACGGTACCTTTATGGTTTCCACCGGTGCAAACTTCGACGTTCAAAATACATTATGTATCGGCGGTCCGCTTTCTCTTGACGGTCTCTTAACGCTGACCTCCAATTCAGAGCTTCGCCTTTCTAGCACTGCTCCGAACTCTATTACGGGTGGTCGGAACCAGAATATTGGCGGTAATATCTTGAACTCAACTCAAGGTATTGTTGCTTTGAATAATACAGGTGTTGTTCGTCTTAGTTCCGGCTTTAACTCCGGCGTTTTGCCGACTATTCAGCAGCCTTTCCTTATCTCAACGGGTGCTACGGCATTCAAAGGAAAACTCATTGTTGAAAGCAATCAGGTATTGGCTCGTCCTTTGACGATGGATATTGGTAGTATCTTGGACTTGAATCCCGGTAACCTTACCGTTAGC
>JANYDO010000175.1 GCA_025363605.1 Candidatus Kapaibacterium sp. | reverse complement strand
AGCATTGACCAAGAAGGCGGGCGTGTAAACCGCTTAAAACCTCGCTATGGCTTTCCTGCGTCGGTTTCACAGCAGTATTTGGGCAAGTTGAACAACCTTGATTCTACGCGCTTTTATGCAGCAAAGACCGCACAAACACTCGCTGAGTACGGTTTTAATCTCAACTTTGCCCCGTCGGTGGATGTGAACGTGAATCCTGATAATCCCGTTATCGGGAAGGTAGAACGGAGTTTTTCGGCAGAACCACGAGTCGTAGCCGATCAAGCGGCGGTGATTATAGAAGAACATCGTAAAAAAAGTATCATCACAACGCTGAAGCATTTTCCCGGACATGGTTCGTCGAAAGCGGATTCGCACAAGGGATTTGTGGATGTAAGTGACACGTGGAAGCCTGATGAAATCAAGCCTTACGCCGACCTCATTGCCAAAGGCAATGTGGATATGATTATGACGGCACATATTTTCAACAATCGTTTAGATGCTGATGTTCCGGCAACACTTTCAAAGCGCATCATTACGGGAATCTTACGCGACAGCTTGAAGTATCAAGGCGTGATTATTTCCGACGATATGCAGATGGGCGCAATTGCCGACCATTACGGGCTTGAGACGGCATTGGAGAAGTGCATCAATGCAGGCGTAGATATTGTTTGCTTTGGAAATAATCTTCAGTACGACCCGGATATTATTATGAAAGCGACAAGTATTATTAAACGTTTGGTTGTGGAAGGTACAATTTCAGGCAGTCGCGTTGACGAGTCGTATCGCCGGATTGTGGCATTAAAACAAAAAATGCAGCATTAACCAATAACAGGTGTACTATGGAAGAGCTTTTAGAACTTCGCAGTTACATTGAGCAAGGACGCACTGCCGACGCTCTTTTTATCGTCGATGAATTAACCGAAATGGCAAAAGAAGATAAGATCAACAAAATTGAGAGCTTTATGGTGATTTTGCTTATGCACCTTATCAAATCTCACGCCGAGCAAAAAATGACAAGTTCATGGCAACGTTCCGTTCGATTTGCTGTCCATGAAATTCAAAAAAGTAACAAACGGCGCGAATCGGGCGGATTTTATTTGGAGGAATCTCAACTCGAAGAACATTTAGCAGAACAAATTCCGTTTGCTCTCCGCGAAGCAGCTATTGAGGCTTTCGGCGGCGCATATACCCACAAACAAATTGCCAGCATGATTGATATCGAAACGATAAAACAGCAAGCCCTACACTACATTCTGCATGGCATCCCTGAGGACGACGAATAATTTTGCGACACAACCAAACTTCATACCCATCATACACTTGAACATCATGCACGACTTCCAAATAGGAAAGCATACCATCGGCACGGCACACAAGCCGTTTGTTATCGCTGAGATGAGCGGCAATCATAATCAGTCGCTCGACCGCGCATTAGAAATTGTCGAAGCCGCCGCCACATCTGGCGCACACGCCATTAAGCTCCAGACCTACACCGCCGACACTATCACGCTTGACGTTCAAGACGGCGACTTTTTTATTAGCGACCCCAATAGCCTCTGGAAAGACACATCGCTCCACAAACTCTACCAACAAGCATACACGCCGTGGGAGTGGCACAAGCCTATCTTCGACCACGCACGAAAGCTGGGATTGGAAGTGTTTAGTTCGCCTTTCGACGAAACAGCAGTTGATTTTCTGGAAGAACTCGGCGTACCCTGCTACAAAATTGCTTCTTTTGAAAACATCCATTTACCGCTTATCCGCAAAGCAGCCTCAACAGGCAAACCGCTCATTATTTCGACCGGCATGGCGAGTATTGCTGAGCTGGACGAAGCCGTACAAGCCGCTCGCAGCGCTGGCTGTAAAGATTTAGTTTTGCTTAAATGCACCAGCACCTACCCCGCAACGCCGGAGAATACAAACCTGCTCACCATTCCGCATTTGCGCGAGCTTTTTGGTTGTCACGTGGGGCTGTCTGACCACACGATGGGTATTGGTGTTTCGGTGGGCGCTGTGGCGCTGGGCGCACGAGTATTGGAAAAGCATTTCACCCTTCGCCGGGCGGATGGTGGCGTAGATTCGACGTTTTCGATGGAACCAGAAGAAATGGCGGCTATTGTAACCGAGTCCGAGCGGGCGCACCAAGCGCTTGGCGCAATCACCTACGGCGCGACCGAAAAAGAGAAAAAATCACTGCAATTCCGCCGTTCACTCTTTGTAGCACACGATATGAAAGCTGGTGAGACGTTTACGAAGGAAAACCTGCGCGTCGTACGTCCCGGAAGCGGCTTACCGCCGAAGTTCTACGAAACAATTCTTGGCAAAGCCGTGAAGCATGACCTCAAAAAAGGTACACCTGTTAGCTGGAATGTCTTGGGATAACCTAGCACGATACATATATGAACACGGATTCTGAAGTATGTAAATTTTTCAGAATCCGTGTTTGCTATTTTTACCCTTGAATTTACAAACCTTGATTCACCGTCTATCAACCGTCATAATTATGCTGCACAAACTTGTTCTCGGCACCGTACAACTCGGTATGCCCTACGGAATCAACAACTCAAGCGGTCAGCCAAGCGAAGAAGAAGCACAAGCACTGTTGCACCATGCGTGGTTTGGTGGCATTCGTACCCTCGACACAGCAGATGCATATGGTACGGCAATAGAGCGGATTGGACATTTTCATGTAAAACATGATGAAACTTCTTCTGAGCGTTTTCGTATCATTGCCAAGTTTCATGCTAATTCCGGCACACAACTTCTCACAAAAACGCCTCAAACTCTCACCAATCTTCACGCCCAATCGCTCACCTGCTACCAGTATCATCGTTTTTCTGACGTTTCAGCGTTTCCGCATATTCACACACAGCTACAAACACTCAAAGCACAAGGTGTCATTGAGCGCGTGGGCGTTTCGGTGTACTCCAATGAAGAAATTCTTGAAGCCGCCGCATCACCACTCATTGATGTCATTCAATTTCCCTTCAATCTGCTTGATAATATGCGGCTTCGCGGCGAAGCTATGCTCCAAGCAAAAGACTCTGGGAAAGAACTGCATACGCGTTCGGTCTTTCTCCAAGGATTATTTTTCAAATCGGCGGAGAATTTTCCGGCAAAACTGGCTCCGCTTCAACCCGCTATTCAACGCTTGCACAGGCTTTGTAAAAGCAGTAACTTTGCTGCTGGTACGATACAAGAATTAGCGCTCAACTATGCGCTGCATAATCCGCTTATTGATGCAGTTCTGTTTGGCGTAGAAACGGCTTCGCAGCTTACCGAGACACTTGGTGCTGTCCGCAACGATTTTGACCCCGCGCTGGCACGAGAAATCGAAGCACTGACCGTCCCAGATCACCAGTTACTCAATCCAGTCCATTGGTCATCATAAAAACATTCCATCAACGATGAACTTTGAAAGAAATTTTGCATGGGTTTCGCCAAAACAGATAAAGCCATTTAACTGAATGAACTTGTTATGACCAACATTGTCGCTATTGTCCAAGCTCGCATGACTTCTACACGTCTGCCGGGCAAAGTATTGAAGCCGCTTGGTAGCAAGCCTGCGGTGGCTTGTGTTATTCATCAGCTTTCAGGCGCAAAACGCATCAATCATATAGCCCTTGCTACCAGCACGGAAGATAGCGATGACCCTCTTATACAGTGGGCGCGGCGGGCAAAAGTGGATTGTTTGCGTGGAAATTTGCACGATGTGCTAGACAGATATTACCATGCTGCCGTCCATTGCAAAGCAGATATCGTCGTGCGCATCACAGCGGACTGCCCTTTACTCGACCCAACGATTGTTGATAAATGTGTAGAACGCTTTCTTCAAGGCGACTGTGATTATGCTTCCAATATCAATCCACCCACGTTTCCCGATGGTTTGGACAACGAAGTGATGAGCTTTGCCGCGCTGGAACGCGCATGGAAAGAGGCGACACTTCCGGCAGAGCGCGAACACGTTACTCTCTATATCCGTAATCATCCCGAACTCTTCCGTCTGGCAAACGTTGAGAACCCGCAAGATTACAGTAAAATGCGCTGGACACTGGACACTGCTGAGGATTATGCTTTCCTCAACCGCGTTATCCAACGATTGGAAATGAATCATATACGAGAGCAAAATCCTCGTTTTACCATGCAAGAGGTACTGGAATTATTGAACACCGATAAAAGTCTTCTCGAAACCGCTAATGCTTCAGCAGACTTTGCAGGAAAAGAACGCTATTTTTCCTCACTCCAACAAGACTATATGCCACGTTTGTAAACATTGCAGCCCTACTACAATTCACGTTGCATTTATCGTACACTTTTTCTTTTTTCATGGAACGCATCACAAATTTCACGAAATCCAACGCCTACCGCGCTAAAATTCACGACCTCATTCCGGGCGGAGCGCACACCTACTCACGTGGCGACGACCAATTCCCGCAGCTTTCGCCCAGCGCTATTTCGCACGGCAAAGGCGCTTACTTATGGGATATTGACGGCAATAAATACCTCGACTGCCCAATGGGATTAACCTCCGTTAGCCTCGGACACGCTTACGAGCCTGTGCTGGAGCGTGTCCGTGAGGAACTTTTGCGCGGCGTGAATTTCCAACGCCCGTCAAAAATTGAAGGCGAAATGGCGGAAAAATTCCTTGCGCTCGTGCCACAGCACGATATGATAAAATTTGCCAAAAATGGCTCCAGCGTTACGACGGCAGCCGTAAAACTGGCGCGTGGCTTTACCGGACGCAAGCTCATTGCTTTCCCCGGCGACCACCCGTTTTACTCCTTTGACGATTGGTTCATCGGCAAAACCGCCTGCGACAAAGGTGTTCCCGAAGAATTTTCGGCATTATCGGTTACCTACAAAGGTTGTGATATTGACTCGCTCCGTGAGCTGTTCGACAAATACCCCGGGCAAATAGCAGGCGTGATTACTGAGCCGGAACGCAATGCTTGTGGCAATGGCTGCGGCTGTGCGCATGGACAAGAAGCACCCAAGCGCTTTTTGCAGGAAGCTATTGCACTCGCGCACAAAGAGGGTGCGCTCTTTATCATTGACGAAATGATTACCGGCTTCAAAACACACTTCCCCGGAACACTGGTAAAATATGGCGTTGAGCCGGATATGACCACATGGGGCAAAGGCATTGCCAACGGTTTTTCCTTCTGCGCACTGACGGGTAGAAAAGAAATAATGGAGTTGGGTGGCATCCGCAAGACAGGCTCAGAAAAACTTTTTCTCATCTCCAGCACACACGGCGGCGAGACGCACGCTATTGCGGCAGGTTTGGCAACGATTGACGAATTTCTAAAGCATAACGTGGTCGCGCATAATCATGCCATTGGCGACGCATTTATAGCAAAGAATCGCGCTGTCATTGCCAGACACGGCTTAGAGCAATATGTTCAGGTCGTACCGTCGAATTGGATGCCGATTCTGACGTTCAAAGACAAAAACGGTGATGTTTCCAACGGACTCCGTACGCTTGTGATGCAAGAAATGATCGCACGTGGAGTGCTGTTCCAAGGCGCATTTGTGCCGTGCTTCAGCCATACCCACGGGGACGTAGATTTCTTCGCCGCAGCACTGGACGAATCGCTGGCAGTCTTCAAGCGCGGACTGGAAGACGGCTACGAAAAGCATCTTGTAGGAGCGGCTGTAAAACCAGTCTTTCGTAAAATTTTGTAAATCTGTAAAAAAACAAGACCATTCATCACGCAAATATCATCACAACCATGATAGACACAACGCTTCAACGCTGTACGCGCTGCGTTACCCCCGAAACCCACGAAACCATCACCTTCGATGAAGAAGGCGTTTGTAATGTTTGCCGTGGGCAAGACATTAAGAACCAACAAATAGATTGGTCGGCTCGCAAGCTAGAGCTGGACGAACTGGTAGCGCAATATCGCGGCAAGTATGACTACGATTGCATCGTACCGTGTAGTTTCGGCAAAGACAGCACATGGACGCTGCACTACCTTGTAAAAGAATACGGTTTGAAGCCGCTTGTCGTACGGTTCGACCACGGGTTTTATCGCCCGAATATCAATGAAAATGCAAAAAAAGTACAGCGTAAACTCGGCGCAGATGTGCATCAGTTCACGCCAAACTGGAAAGTTGTGCAAAAACTCATGCTCCAATCGTTTTTGGAGAAAGGTGATTTTTGCTGGCATTGCCATACGGGAATTTTTTCATACCCGATGTGGGTGGCCCTTCGCTATAATGTACCGCTCATTTTCTGGGGTGAACCGTCAGCAGAATACACCAACTATTACAGCTACGACCAGCCGGAAGAAGTGGACGAAAAACGCTTTAACCGCTTTGTTAATCTTGGCATCAATGCTGACGATATGTATGTCCGCTTAGAAGGTCAAGTGGACAAACGCGATTTAATGCCGTTTTCGTACCCGCCACTCAAGGACTTGCGGCGCTTGCAGTATCGTTCTGTTTGCTTGGGTTCCTATATCCCTTGGGATGTACAGAAGCAATCGAAAATCATTATGGACGAACTCGGCTGGCAAGGCGATGAAGTGGAGAATGTTCCGCCGGAATATAACTACGAAAAAATTGAGTGCTACTTGCAGGGTGTACGCGATTACATCAAGTACATCAAACGCGGTTACACACGCCCCACACACCTTGCTTCCATTGACATTCGCAATGGGCGCTTGGATAGATACCATGCCTTAGAAATTATTGATGAATACGAAGGCAAGCGACCGCCAAGCCTTGATATTTTCTTGGAAATGGTAGGTCTGAGCGAGGCAGAATTTATGGAAGTTGCTCTTGGTCATCAGGTTTCGCCGTATCATCACGACCCTTCAAAAATCACCCCGGGCAAAAAACTTGCTGATTTCGACGAGTGGTCGCGCGATGGCGTAATGCCACGTGAAGAAGTAGAGAAGCAGATTTCGCGCTGGAAAGAGCGGACACAACAGGCATAAATACATTTCTTGTTATCATTTTCTATTATGACCACAGTCCATCTCGTAGATACCGGCGTAAACAACCTGCTTTCCATTTGCAATGCGCTCGAAATGGCGGGTGCAGACCTCGAAATCTGCCGCACACCTGAAGCACTCGAAGGCGCGGAGCGTCTGGTATTGCCGGGCGTGGGTGCGTACCGGGATTGCATTGGCGGCTTGGTGAATGGTGGCTTTGTGCCAACGCTCAACGAGCTTGTTTTTCAGAAAAAACTCCCCATTTTGGGAATCTGCGTCGGAATGCAAATGATGGCACGGCGCAGCTACGAAGGCGGCGAATACGAAGGTTTGGGGTGGTTTGAGGGCGATGTGGTAAAGATTCAGCCCGGCGATTCCTCGCTCCGCGTCCCCCAAATCGGCTGGAACACGACGACGTTTCGCGTCGGAGAGCCTCTTGCAGTGGGACTTCCGGCAAATCCTGATTTGTACTATGTTCATTCGTATTATCTCAAGTGCGATAACGCCGACGACATCGCCGCTACGTGCGATTACGGCATAGCGGTTACGTCGTCGGTTCGCAAAGCCAATATCGTCGCCACGCAGTTTCACCCGGAAAAAAGTCAGGATTTTGGTTTACGCATTTTGGAAAACTTTTTACGATGGAAACCATGAGCCTTCCAGAAAAATACACGCAAGATGAAATGGAGCGCATTCTGCAACGCGCACTGGCGCAGCGTTCCCAATCAGGCAATGTCAGCCGCGAACAGCTTGTAGAAGTCGGCAAAGAAATCGGACTGACCGAACAAGATTTGATGCGGGCTATTGATGATGAGATGCGTTATGGACCCTTTGACGAGGCGAAACGGGAAGTTATAAAAAAGAAGCGGTGTCAGTGGCGAAGGCATTTTTTGTCATATCTTGGTGTAAATGCGTCGTTGTTAGTTTTGAATGCAATACAAATGCACGGTCGCCTGACTTGGGCTCTTGCACCCTTATTCAGTTGGGGAATCGGCATGACGGTTCATACTGTTTCGACATTTTTTCCCACAAAAAAAGAGTTGAATAAAGCTGCCAAGAAACTTCTCCGCAAGCGCGACAAATACAATGAACTTGGAGAATAACACCATGGAAGCATTACTGAACATCGCCGAAAACCCCAGCACTATTGTCATTACGATTGATAAAGCACACGAACCGCAGAAAGCAGCAGAGATGCTCGCGGAAATTCGCCGCTTGGCAGCGATGATGACGATAGAATACGTGAGCGACGAGGAGCAACGAGAAATTGACGCGATACTTGCTGCCCGAAGTGATGAAGATAAAGAAATTGCCTTTGTTGAGTATGATGTTCTTGAGCTATGAATAAGCCCATTGAATTCCGTTTTACAAAATTGGCGGAGAAGTTTTTAGCCAAAAACTCCGTCCGATTAACAAAAGATGACACGAAATAAATGGTTAAAAAAGCAATTCGTACACTCTTGAATTCAAGACTCAATGGAGCTAAAGAAAACATTGATGTAAAGAGGCTTCGAGGGTACAAACGGGATACGTTTCGCATCAGGAACGGTGAAATCCGTATCATTTTCTCTTTTGAAGATGACGAAATAGTCATCTGTGCCTTGATTGAAGAAATTGACCGACGAGGAAATATTTCTTACGCATAATCACATTACTTCAATTCCAATTATGCTCAAACGCCGCTTAATTCCTAAACTCCAGATGAAGCAAAGTCGCTTCGGCACGGAACAAATGGTGCTTGTCACGACCGTACAGTTTGATAAAGTTATCGAAGTCGGCGACCCCGTCTCGCAAGCAAAAATCTATCAAGCGCAAGCCGCCGACGAACTCATTTTTCTCGACCTCGACGCTACGCCGAACTCGCGCAAGCCGATGGCGCAGATTATGCGCAAAGCTGCCGAAGAAATTTTTATGCCGATGACCATTGGCGGCGGCGTAAAGACATTAGCAGATTTTCGACTTATGCTGGAAAATGGTGCCGATAAAGTTGCCATCAATACCGCAGCCATCGAAACACCAACGCTTATCACCGAAGCCTCCGAGCGCTTTGGAGCGCAATGCGTCGTGGTGAGCATTGATTTCAAACAAGACGAAACAGGCAAATATGCGGTCTGGACACGCTGCGGCAAAGAACAAATGAATCTTGACCCGCTCGAATGGGCGCAGCAAGCCGAAGCGCTCGGCGCGGGCGAACTCATGCTCACGTCCATTGACCGCGACGGTACGCGCAAAGGGCTGGACGTAGAAATGACACGCCGCGTAGCGGAGAACGTCTCCATTCCCGTCATTGCGGCAGGCGGATGCGGCGTGGCGGCAGATTTCATCAACGGCTTTATTGAGGGCAAGGCGGATGCAGTTTCGGCAGGAACGTATTTTTGTTTCCAAGACCAGAACCCGATGCAGACACGCGCTCACATTGCGAATGCGGGTATTCCCATCCGTCTGCACACCTAAAAAGTCAACCCTGAAAAGTCAATGACTGAAGTATAACGTATAAAAATTGGACTTTTTTACAAGAATATATGCGCTTTTTACGATTGTTGTGTTACTTGCTCGTCCTTGCTTTTGCGATGACCATGCATCTTACTGCCCAAGATATTCGCGTCCGCGCCACACTGGACACCGCTTCCATGCGCATTGGCGAACAAACCGCGCTCCGGCTCTCGATTGAGCACACGCCCGGCGTGGTGGTGCAATTTCCCTTTCTCGCGGATTCGCTTGTGAGCAAAGTAGAAATTGTGAATCGTACGCCCATTGACTCAGCAATGCAAGAAAATGGTCGCGTACTGGAGCGCCAAGCCTTCACTATTACCTCCTTTGACGACGGATTGTACGAGCTTCCCGCACTTACCTTCACCTATCGCAAACCCAACGACCGCACTGAATACACTATTCAGACACAACCGATAACGCTTGCCGTGACAGCCGTTCCACTGGCGCAAAATCCTGACTCAAGCAATGCTTCCGCTGAAAATGACAATCTCCGCGACATCAAGCCGCCGCTCTCCGTGCCGCGCACGTTCATGGAAGTCGCACCGTATCTGGCTGCTGCACTTGCCGTTATAGGGGGAATCATTTGGACTGTCTGGTACATCCGCAAACGACGCGCCAATGCTCCGACGGCACTTGCGATGAAACACGTCCCCCAACGCCCCGCGTATGAAGTCGCAATGGAAGCACTGGAGCGCCTCCGCGAAGAACGCCTCTGGCAAAGCGGCGCTGTGAAGGAGTACCACACGCGGCTAACCGACATTCTGCGGGTCTATGTGGAAGAAACCTTTGGCGTGACAACACTCGAAGCCACGACCGACGAGATTCTTGCGGAACTCCCCACAAAATCGTGTCCCGCGAGCATTATCGAAATGCTCCGCTCTGTGCTGGAAAAAGCCGATATGGTTAAATTCGCACGCTACGAGCCGCTTGCCGACGAGAACGAGCGCAGCATCAGAATTGCAACCGAACTCGTACAAATTACCGCACTGAAAGAACAGACAACGAACGAATAACGCCAAGCGCATAATTGCTTGCGAACACCACCACCCTTACCAACAACCACTATGGATGCCAAATCTTTCCACTACGAAGTCTTTTTCAAAGGTGGTGCCACCCTCAGCGTTGCGGGTTATCTCCACGTCGGGCGAGAATCGCACCTCATCTACGAAAGCACAGCGCAAGGCTCAAAAATCGTTGCCGTGATTTCTTCGGAAGAATGTCAAGCTATCGTCCGCAAAGACGCACTCTTGGATGTCTCTGACGATTAAAAAAACCGATAATGTTCAAACACAGTTGATGCTATGTTTGATAAACAAGGCAGCATGCTGCCTTGTTGAATTTTATCAACTCAAAAAGAACACTACCAAAAAACCTAACGCCGACACTTCTTTCACCGCATCTGCACTATTCGTTCCGCAATCGTGTGCGCCTCAATAGCGGAGGCTTCAAGAACAGACAAACTCTTGGGGTCACGCCGAGAAAGCCCTTTTGCGTAGGTGGTATCGTAATAGTGCAGCGTGAGAGCGGCACAATCTTTCAAATTGCCAGCGTCCAACGCCTCAAGTGCCCCTTTCGTTGCTGCACCGCCCAGACGTTTCTGAATCCGCAGCACAGATTCCTTCAATTCATCTATCGTAAATTCGCCATAGATTTCCGCTAAATACCGCAAACGCTCTTCGGTAGGCACGTCGAGAATGAGCGTTGGCGCAGTACGCATTTGTTCCCACAGCGTCGCAGGAATCATTAGCCGTCCCACCATGCGGCTTTCGTCCTCTATCCAAACGCGGCGCGAAGTGTCCATTTCCCACAGAGCCGTACCAATACGGTTTTCAAATTCTTCCTGCGTTGGTGGCGGCTCTTCGCCCAGTGCGCCGAAGGCAGAGCCTTTGTGATGCGCGAGCGCTTCCAAGTCCAGCACCTGTTCGCCGCGTTCTCGGAGTGCTTGCAAGACGAGCGTTTTTCCCGAACCCGTTTTTCCGCCGAGAATGGTAATCTCACGAGGTTTTTCAATCGTATCAAGCGCCAATCGGCGATACGCTTTGTAGCCGCCACGCAACGTAAAAACTTTATACCCCACCAAGTCCAGCAGCCATCCCACGCTGCCGCTCCGCATACCACCGCGCCAGCAGTGGACAAGAAGGGTTTTATTGCTTGGACTGGCAGAAGCAGCATTGATGCGTTCTGCGGCTTCCACGAGTAAGCGCATTTTTACGCCGACTATATCCAAACCCAGCTTGATTGCGGCTTCGCGTCCTTGCTGCTTGTACGCCGTGCCGACGATGACGCGCTCTTCATTGGAGAAAAGCGTCAGATTATGCGCCTTTGGCAAATGTGCGCGGTCATACTCCGCCGGAGTTCGCACATCCAGAATGGGCGCACCCGTTTCGCGGGCGAGAGTGAGAAAGCGCTCTATTGCTAATGATTCGACCATAGTATTCCAAAGAATTGTTCTCTCGATTATTCGCTTGCATTCAAGCGCTCTTTTGTGGCGTTTTTACGAGAAAATGTGTAGATTTGCCGCTACAAACATACCATTTCTTACCCATACTTCCCTACTTGCTCATGTTTTCACGGCTCCGCACTGCCTCTACGCTTGGCGTTGGCGCGTTTTTGGTCGAAATTGAAACACACCTTGAAAATGCGCTCCCGGCGTTTGTGGTTGTGGGTTTGCCGGATTCTGCCGTCAAGGAGTCGCGCGAGCGCGTCTCGGCGGCAATTAAAAATTCGCACTTCGTTTTTCCCAATAAAAAAATCACCGTCAATCTGGCTCCGGCAGACGTGCGCAAGGAAGGAAGCGCCTTTGACTTACCGATTGCGGTCGGGATTCTGAAATCAATGGGCATTGTTTCCAATCAGGACCTCGACAAAACCTTGATTCTGGGCGAGCTTGCGCTGGACGGCACACTTCGCCCCATTCACGGCGCATTGCCGATAGCGATTACCGCCAAGAACGCTGGGCTTGTGCGGGTGATTCTCCCCGCGCAGAACGCCGATGAAGCAGCCGTTGTGAGCGGCGTAGAGATTATCCCTGTGCAGTCCCTGCGCGAAACAGTAGAGTATTTGAACGGTGAAAGCAGCATCACGCCGCGCTTCATTGACCCTTCGACGCTCTTCAACCGCAAAGAAACCTATTCGGTGGACTGGAACGACGTGAAAGGGCAGGAAAACGCCAAACGCGCTCTGGAAGTAGCGGCGGCGGGCGGACACAATGCCATTATGGTCGGCGCGCCCGGCAGCGGCAAAACGATGATTGCCAAACGCCTCCCGACCATTTTACCGCCGCTCACGCTCGACGAAGCGCTTGAAACCACGAAGATTCACTCGGTGGTGGGTTTGCTGCCGGAAAATGATGCGCTTATCACGGTGCGTCCTTTCCGCGCTCCACATCACACCATATCCGACGCAGCACTCGTAGGCGGCGGTGTAGGCGTGGCGCGTCCGGGCGAGATTTCGCTGGCGCACCACGGCGTACTTTTTATGGACGAACTGCCGGAATTTGCGCGAAACGTGCTGGAAGTGCTGCGGCAGCCGCTTGAAGACAGGCGCATAACGATTTCGCGTACCAAGCAAACGATTGAATATCCGGCAAATTTCATGCTCGTCTGCTCCATGAACCCCTGCCCCTGCGGAAATTTCGGCAACCCGCAGCACGAGTGTTCATGCACCCCACAGCAGATTCAGCGCTATATGGCGAAAATTTCGGGACCGCTCTTAGACCGCATAGATATTCACGTGGACGTTACGCCCGTCAAGTACGACGACCTCTCGTCGGTGCGACAGGGCGAAAGTTCCGACCAAGTGCGCGAGCGCGTTGTCAGGGCGCGTGAAGTGCAAAAGCGCCGTTTTGCTCGGCGCAAAGGTGTTCACAAAAACGCCGATATGAGTTCGCAAGACCTCCGAAAATTCTGCGTTTTGGATGCCGACGGCGAAGCACTGATGAAAAAAGCCATGACCGTGATGGGCTTCTCCGCACGGGCTTTCGACCGCATATTGAAGGTAGCCCGCACCATTGCTGACCTTGCCGACCGCGACAATATCTTGCCACAGCACATTAGCGAAGCAATTCAGTATCGAAGTTTGGACAGGCAGTATTGGAATGCGTAAAACTTAGATAAAGAGTTCCGGTACACGGATAATACGGACGAAAAAAGATGAAGAGAGGTTTTTGGAGGGCGATGTAGTGTACAAGATTCTTCTGAATCCTTCTTTAATCTGCTCCAGTCGGTACCATCTGTGTCCCTAAAATCACAACCCGACCAGTAACAAGAAATCACAAACGAAGAACCATAAAACCATCCATGACCAATTCCCCAAAATCCGGCTTCGTTGCTATCATCGGCGAACCCAACGTCGGCAAATCTACGCTGATGAACACTATGCTCGGCACAAAACTTTCTATCGTTTCGCCGAAGCCACAGACCACGCGCCGCAGCGTTCTCGGCATTTTCACCGAAGGCACGGAAGAAAGCGGTACGCAAATCGTCTTTTTCGATACGCCCGGCATTCTTTCCAAAGCCACCTACGAGCTGCACCGCTCTATGCTGGACTTTGTGAAAACGTCCATCGAAGGCGCAGATGCGGTCTTGATTGTGGTGGATGTGCAGAAATTGGTGGATAAACCCAAACCCGCACAACGCCAGCAGTTCGGAAAAGCCAAACCCGCCCCCGCAAGTCCGCCACACGCCAACGAGCGTGGCGCAAAAGCGCTCCAAACACTGATGATGCGTCTGCAAATGCGCCTTGAAACGGTTGATAAACCCATTATCATTGCTCTGAACAAAATGGATGCCCTTGGCGACAAAAAGCTCGCGCTGCCCGTTATGGACGCGCTCATGAAGCTGCCCTTCGTCAAGCACGTTGCGCCGATTTCCGCACTCGAAAACAAGTATGTGGACGAACTTTTGCTGAAACTGAAAGAGTTCATGCCGGAACATGGCTTTTTCTACGATGCAGAAATGCTCTCCACGCAGCCGCAACGCTTCTTTGTGAGCGAACTTATACGCGAGGTAATTTTCATGCGCTACCGCGAGGAAATCCCTTACTCGACCGAAGTAGGCATTGTGGAATTTAAGGAGCGCGAGCGTGGCAAATGGTACATTTCGGCAGATATTGTGGTGGAGCGCGATACGCAAAAGCAAATTCTCATCGGCAAAGGCGGCTCGTCGCTGAAGGAAACGGGAAGCCTCGCACGTAAGGCGATTGAGGAGTATCTGGAGTGTCCGGTCTTTTTGGAACTCTTCGTGAAAGTCCGCGAGGACTGGCGCAATAGCTCGGCGCACCTGCGGTCGTTTGGGTATGGGCAGAAGTAATTATTTTCATCCATTTTTCTTGACAGTATGAAGTTGATACGTTATGTTCTTCTTGGTTTCGTACTTGTAACCTCCCTTGCATCTGCCCAAACAGATAGCACAGAACGTGCAAAAATGATTGGCTTACGATTTAGTTTTAACGGGCTGAATCTTGGCGGTGGCTTGGGTGGGAAGTATTGGCTTTCTTCGCAATCGGCTGTGGTAGGCGGATTAAGTTTCGTCGCAAATTCAGCTACATCTAGTAATTCGCAATCGTCCTTTGGTCTTTCATCACAATATGAATATCATTTCTTGGCAAAAGGACAAATATCGCCATATCTAGCCGGCGGAGCCAATCTTGGTTTTGGTGTTGTTGAAGATAACAATTCAGCCGGAATGCGGGTAAGCAGAACTTCTTTTAGTATCGGAGCATCAGCAATCGTCGGCGTAGAATTCTTTATTGTTCCTGCAATATCACTTGCCGGGCAGCAGGCAATAGGAGCAACCTATACGCAATACCCAAACGCAAATGTTTCACAATTACGACAAGAGCGCTGGGATATTGGCTTAGGTAGCTCCAGTCTTATTCTTCATATTTATTTGGGGCGAATATGAAGCGTAGGATTTATGCCTGTTTTTGGGTGTGCTTGCTATCTGTGGCAATAGCCTCAGCTCAAGATATAAAGCCTGATTCAACTGACAATAACCGTACAAATAAAAATGCCTTGCGTTTTGCTTTAACGGGAGAGCGCTTATTTCCATTTTTGGGCGCAAAGCATTGGTTCTCAAATGCCTTTGCAATGAGTGGGCATTTCATGGGTGCTTATCGTCGCATTGAGGAAAAAGCTGGCAATGATTTAGTAAGTGTCCGCGACGTGGCAATGTATGGCGGAATATACGCACAGGCTGAATATCATTGGTTACGAGGAAGTGCATTATTTGGGCAAGATATTTCACCGTATTTGGCAGCAGGTATTGGCGCTGGCATTGCGGAAACTTCTTCATGGTTTCTAGCCGGAAGCATTATTTTAGGCGCTGAAATATTTCTTGCCCCTTCAATTTCTCTTGCCGTAGAGCAGGGAATAGATATTTCATACGAAAAATATACCGTTTTCTATCCAACTGAGCCATTCTTATCGCTTTTGCCATTCTCTAAAGGTGGTAATAGTAAATTATTACTTCACATTTACTTTTGAAGCCATGTTACAATGTACTCGTACACAAACGTCTTTGCGGCTGCTCTTGTTTTGTGTGGTCATAATGGCAGTATTTACTGTCTCGGCTTGCTCAATTAGCATCACTGATGGCAAGCAATCTCTTCCTACCCCTGACCCCAATGGTCCCATTTTTGTACCAGTCGAAAAAGAGCCGTACATTGATATAAAAGCTCTTCAATCCTCAATCATTTACCCATCTGAAGCACTGCGTTTACGTGTTGAAGGTAAAGTTAATGTGGCTGCATTGATAGGAAGAAACGGTAAACCTCAAAATTATCGTATTGAATCTACCGACTCACCATTGCTTGTAGCCGAGACGGTGCGTGTGGTAATGAGCGCCACTTTTACACCTGCTATACAAAACGGTCAGCCAATAGACTGCTGGGTATCAGTTTCAATAATTTTTAGGTTGTAATTTCTCAGTTTCAAATTCCATGACACAACCACCATTCATCGCATTTCTCGAACACCGCCTGACACAGCCCCTTCCGGGCTACGACGGGCAGCGCCGCATGGCTCCTTTCGCCAAGACCATCTACGAGCCGCCAACGGATATTGACACCTACAAGCAAAGTGCTGTTCTGGCGCTGCTTTTCAACAACCACGAAGCCGCGCCGAATGGGACTACGTCAGCGGAACACCTGGAAATTCTACTTACCGTCCGCAGCAGCGAACTCAAGAACCATAGCGGGCAAATTAGTTTCCCCGGCGGGCGCAGCGATGCAGGCGAGACCATTCGGCAAACTGCTCTCCGCGAGACCTGCGAAGAAGTAGGTGTGCGGCGTGAGCGCATCATGCTTTTGGGCGATTTAACGCCGCTCTATGTGCCGGTGTCGCGCAGCATGATTTATCCCGTCATCGGCTTTCACGACGGCAAGCCCGAAACCCGCCCCAATGCTGGCGAAGTAGAAGAGATTTTTTCGGTCAGTTTTGCCGATTTACTCAATCCGGCAAACATTGACCGCAAGCCGTGGGTGGTGCTGGGGCGCGAAGTCGAAGTACCCTTCTGGAACGTCGGCAAGCAAACCCCGCTCTGGGGCGCAACAGCAATGATGATTGCCGAAATCGTTACGCTTTACGAAGAATTTGCATCCGGCAAAAAAGAAGAGTATCAAGAGTTTTTGGGACACGGATAAAGACGAATACAACAGATGAATACGGATATACGGGGTTTTCCTCTGAAATCCCTCTTCATCCGTTTTCTCTGCAAAATCCGTGTCCGCTATCGTACAATCAATTACCAACACTCAACACCATGAATCCGTTTCCTTTTACCTTCAAGAACCCTGAATTATTCTGGCTTCTGCTCGTGTTGCCTTTGCTTGTCTATCGTTACTGGCGGGTGGGTGCAAAGCAAGGCGAGATACAAGTCTCGACGCTTCGTGGCTTTGCAGACGTGAAGCCGTCGCTCAGACAGCGCGTTCGGCATTTGCCGTTTATTCTGCGTCTGCTGGCAATCGTGTGTTTGGTGGTGGCGCTTGCTCGCCCGCAGTCTAGCGCACGGGGGCAAAACGTAGAGACCGAAGGCATAGATATTGTGCTGGCGATGGATATTTCCGGCTCCATGCTGGCGGAAGATTTTAAGCCGAACCGCATAGAAGCCGCAAAGAAACTGGCGGTAGAATTTATTGATTCGCGGCAAAACGACCGTATCGGGCTGGTGGTTTTTAGCGGTGAGAGCTTCACGCAATGCCCACTCACGACCGACCACGATGTACTAAAGAACCTCTTTGGTGCTATCAAAAGCGGCATGGTGCTGGACGGCACTGCTATTGGCTTGGGACTGAGCACGGCAGTAACGCGCTTGAAGGACAGTCAGGCAAAAAGCAAAGTCGTGATTTTGCTCACGGATGGAGTGAATAATGCGGGGTCGGTGGCTCCGCTCACGGCAGCCGAGATTGCGCGGACGTTTGGCATCAGGGTTTATACGATTGGCGTTGGAACCTACGGTTTTGCGCCGTACCCCGTGCAAACGCCGTTCGGGATTCAGTATCAAAATTTGGAAGTGCAGATTGACGAAGAGGTGATGAAGCAAATTGCCCAAATGACAAGCGGCAAGTATTTCCGTGCCACGAGCAACACCAAGCTGCAAGAAGTTTATACCGAAATTGACAAACTCGAAAAAACGAAAATCCTTGTTACCGAGTTCCGGCGCTATTCGGAGGAGTTTTTCCCGTTTGCTATTGCAGCTGCAATCTTGCTTTTTGTGGAGCTTGCCTTGCGGAAAACGGTATTGCGAAGCATCCCGTAAAACTTAGACGCTCGAACGCTTCATTGTCAGCCAATACACCACAAATGCGACGACAAAGCCCGTTATCCACGAAAGGCTGAAAAGCGGCTCCAGAAGCGGAATCCATTTCCCTGCAAGAGCAAGGACAACGCCCAGAACAACAGCCGCCGCCGCCGCCGGATTATAGCCCGAACGGTACGAATACTCGCCTTCGGGTTTGTACATTTCTGCGAGGTTGAGTTCAGTTTTGCGAATGACAAAATAATCACAGAGCATCACGCCTAGCACCGGACCCAGCAAACCACTCACGAGGAGAAGCGCATTGCTGATTTCATCCAGAAGCAACCACGGACAAATAACAACGCCGATAAGTCCTGCTATCAAGCCGCCCATGCGAAAGGTGATTTTCTTGGGAAAGAGGTTCGAGAAGACATTCGCCGGAGCAATGACGTTTGCCGCAATGTTCGTACTCAGGGTGGCGATAATCATTGCCACTTGAGCAAACACAACCACAAAAGGACTTTGGAATTTCGATACCAGCGTCACCGGATCCCACGGCGCATCTTCGGCAATCAGCACATCACCAAAACTGACCACTGCCGCGCAAGTCACAAAAATCCCGACAAACGAATAAAATATCATCGTGCCGGGCAATCCCATGAACTGCCCCGCAATCTGGTCGCGCTGCGATTTGGCAAAACGTGTAATATCAGCAATACTGAGCGACATCGTTGCCCAAAAACCCACCATTGCCGTAAACCAGAGAATATAATTCCAAAGCTGACTCGCCGTGCTTTGCGCTTGCACAGCGTCAATTATGCTTGAGTAGATGTACTTGTTGTTCGCTTTGTCAGCAGATTGCATTTCAGTAGGCTGACTTTCACCAGCACTACGCACTTGCACTCGCACGGTTCGTTTACCAGCGCGAAGTCCTGCGTTATCAATGTTGCCCGCCCCTCCCTCCAGTACAAGCGTTGTATCGCCTGCAAAGGGCTTCCAACCTGAACCAACGGATGCCGTATTATCGCCCGCAAGCGGAAGCCAGTATTGAAATTCTTTTGCTTTGGGTGCTCCGGCGAGATTTTTGATGGGTTGAAGTCGTAGAGTCATACCATTTGTGGCATCGGTATTTGCCGGAATGGTAAGCGTTGCCGTTGCGCGTTGCAGTTGCTCGCCTTGATTGAGTACCGTCATAAAGCCTGATGCGCTCTTGTAGCCCCAGCCTATCAGCACCAAACCAATCACAATCAAAATCGGCGCGGAATAATCCTCCAGCCACTTGATGCTTTCGGTGCCTTTCCAGATGAAATACATATTGACCACCCAAAACAACGCAAAAGCAACAAACTTACCCACGCTCAGTCCCGAAGCGGCTTCTGCGCCTGTAATTGCGTTCCAAATGGAATAAAATGCCAAACCTCCTATCCACGTTTGAACGCCAAACCAACCACACGCCACCAAACCACGCACAAACGATGGCGCGTAAATCCCCTTCGTACCAAATGCCACGCGACCAATCACGGGAAAAGGTACGCCATATCGAACGCCCGCATGACCATTGAGCGCCATCGGCAGCGTGATGACAAGATTTGCCAGCCCGATAATGATGAGCGCCGCTTGCCACGACAATCCCGATTTCATCATATACGAAGCCAGAATGTACGTCGGAATACAAACAGCCATCCCCACCCAGAGCGCAGCGAGATTCCATTTGTTCCATGTTCGATGCTCTGCGGAAACAGGCGCTAAATCTGGGCTGTAAAGCGGCGACTGCGAAACGTCTTCGGTGAGAGGTACAATGTCGTGATTCATTTGGTTTTGAAAAAGATGGTGACGTTTTCGTGAAC
>JANYDO010000162.1 GCA_025363605.1 Candidatus Kapaibacterium sp. | reverse complement strand
TGCTTTGCGCATGGAGCGCTCCGGCAGCAAGAAGCCCAAAGAGCGGGAAAAGGAGAAGTTGTATGAGTCGCATAGTTGCTTACGAAGAGAAGATTGCACATTGAAAATTTACACCTGACTAAAGCGCAATTTCGCATTTTCCGCCCAACATTCAAAGGAAAAGCCGTCGGACGCACAGCACTCCGGCAATAAGCACCGTATGGACAATCAGCAATCGCACCGTTTGCAGTAGTAAGCCATTCAGCGCTGCGCCTTGCAAGGTCATAGCGCTTCGGCACGCCACCACACCCAACGGCACGGCGAGAAGCGAAAGCAGCATCCACCACTCACGCCAGAGAAGCGCATACAAGACCGGTACACAAAACGCCGCACCAAGCATAATGCAATACAGCAAGCGGGCATTCCGGCTGCCGATGCGCACGGCAAGAGTGCGTTTGCCCGCAGTGGTATCGGTCGGGATGTCGCGTATATTGTTCGTGAGCAGAATATTTGCCGACCAAAACGCGGGCGCAAGCGAGAAAAGAAGAGCCAGAAGCGACCATTCATGCGCCTGCACGTAGTACGTGCCGGAAACCGAAACCACACCAAAGAACACGAACGCGCACACCTCCCCAAGCCCGATATACGAAAGCGGTACGGGACCGCCGGTGTATGCCCATGCAGCAATGAGGGAAATCACGCCGACAGCAAGAATCTGCCAACCGCCCACCCAGACGAGGTACTGCCCCAGCACAAACGCTACAATAACTGCCAGCCATGCCGCCCGCTTCACAGCTTGTTCCGTCAGCAACCCAGACGCAACTGCCCGTGCGGGACCCAAGCGCTCGGCGGTGTCCGTGCCTTTTCGGTAGTCGTAGAGGTCGTTCATCAGGTTGCTGGCAATTTGCATCAGCAAAGCACAAACAAGCGCTGCCAGCGCTGGCAAAAGCGAAAAGTGTCCGTCTGCAAATGCGAGAGCCGCACCCAAGACAACAGGAGCAGCGCCGGCGGGAAGCGTTTTGGGGCGAATAGCGAGAAACCAAGGATTCATATGGGAAGTGTTGAGTTTTTAGGGGATGAATTTTGGGCAGAGTGCTCCAATTTGTGTAATTTTCTGAACATTTTTATCACTGCAAATGCAGAAACAAGTTTTGTTCACCATCACCAATACCGCATGAGCAAGCGACAATCGGTCATTACGCAAGCGCATATCACTGGCGCAATGACATATCAACAGTATGTGCAGCTTTCCGAAGAGCTTTTTGCCAAAGGGCGCACCACATCGGAGGCGGACGAGCTGAATACGCCGAAACATCTTGAATACACCAAGCTCAATCTTCAGCGCATGAGCCGCATTTACAAAACAACTGTGCTGCGGGAAGATGTACAAGCAGCAATGCGCGGCGTGGCAAAGCGCTGGGTTTGGCTTATTCTTTCGGAATCATGGTGCGGCGATGCGGCGCAGAACATTCCCGTTATAGAGCGCCTTGCAGAACTTTCGCCGAATATCGAAGTGAAAATTTTGCTGCGCGACGAGCACCCCGATGTAATGAATGCGTACTTGACGGGCGGGACAGCCCGTGCTATTCCCAAGCTGATATGCCTCGATGCCGCAACGCTGGATGAACTGGGGCATTGGGGACCGCGCCCCGCATCTATCCAAGAGTATGTGATGGAGCAGAAGGCGCAAGGCGTGGAGCATGATGCGATGATTGCCAACGTCCATGCGTGGTATGCAAAAGACAAAACCGAATCGCTGCAAAGCGAGATGCTGTCGTGTGTGCAGGAGTGGCTAAAGGCGTAATGAAAAGAACGCTGTCATAGCAAAACGTCCTTGCAGCGTGGCTTGCAAGGACGTTTTTGTTTGTTTATCGGCTACGTGGTTTGCTTCGTTGATGGGAAACAGAAATAATCAACAGTGTTTCTTTTTCGATGCGATAGAAAATTTGATACGGCATTCTTCGCAGTAAAATTCGGCGCAAATCATCAAAAACTATCATCCCTGATTCAGGAAATGCTTCCATTTGAGCAGTTGCAGCAGAGATTTCTGCTAGAAAATTTGACGCTGCTCCTTTGGAATATTGTCTGTAAAACTCAAAAGCCGTCTCCATGTCTGCTTTTGCTTGAGGTAGAAACTCAATGTTCATAAGGAGTTTGAGAGTTTTAAGCGTCTGCGAGTCTTGCAGCAAGGTTGTTCAGTACCTCGCGGGCAGGTATTGAGTGCCGATGCTGACAGTATTCTGCATAACGCCGCTCGGACTCTTCTATCCAAAGCAAGGTTGTATCTTCGTCCGAGTCACCTTGTACGGAAAGCAGCAGCATATAAGCGAGATCAATGCGTTCTTGAACTGAGAGCGTATTGATGTCATTGTATAGGTCTTGAGCTGTCATAACTTTTCCTTTCACAGAATCAATATTGCGGATTTTTCTCCGGCAACGGCAGCGAACCCGGTATGCCCATAAGCGGGAAGTCTTTGCGGAGCGGATAGAGCGACTCTGCGGTGTCGGGGTCAACGAAGTCTTCCGGCATATAAAAGCGCCGCAAGTCGGGGTGTCCGTCGAAAACAATGCCGTACATATCATACGCTTCGCGCTCGTACCAGTTTGCTCCTTCGTACACTCCTGTCAGCGACGGGCAGTGTGGCTCGTCGTATTCATCGAGTGGTACTTTGAGGCAGATACGGGTGGCGGTGTCGAGAGAAAAAAGAATGTACACCACTTCAAAGCGGTTCTTTCGTCGGAAATAATCTACGGCGGTAATGTCTATGAGCAACTCGAATTTTGTGCGTGGGTTAGTTTGGAGTTCGCGGGCTGCCTCTACGATGTCGCCTTTGTCAATCATAAAGGTCGTTTCGCCGCGATACTCAATCACTTCCACCGTGCCGCAAATCGGCGCGAGGACTTGCAAAATCGTCTCTTTTGTCAGTGCCATACGTGACCAAAATTAAATGACGGATAAAAACTTGCTTATGTTCGTGGTAAACTGATACTTTTTGCTATCAATCTTTGCTCACACCTTTTCTTTTTCGTTGAATTCCTTGCTTTTGGCATCATTTTTGAGGTACTGAGGAACGGTACCGATAACGTAATCCCAAAGCGGATTGCTCACTCCGTAAGCAGTGTCGCTATCTTGGTAGTGATGACGCATATGGTAGGTTTTCAGGAAACGACCAAATTTGCTTTTCATCGGTAAGTGGTGTGTGGCGTAGTGGATGGAATCATAGAGCATATAGCCTACGATAAAACCACAAAACACTCCGTTGGTATAAACACCCAAAGCGGCGTAGAAAGCACCATAGAAGAGCAAGGCAAGCGGAATACTGACCAGAAGCGGCATCACAAGGCGCGTGGAATCACGCGGATAGTCGTGGTGAATACCGTGAACAAGGAAATGAATTTCTTTGCCAATTTCAGATTTCGGAAGGTAGTGAAATACCCATCGGTGCAGAATATATTCGGTCAGCGTCCACACGCCTACTCCGGCTGCAAAAAGCCCAAGTGTCCACAAAGCGCCGAGAGCGAGCACGGAAAAATATGCCGTAGCAGCCGCAACAGGTATAAATGTGACGAGCGGCGTAACGGGATGAATATGTGAAAAATATTCGAGAACAGGATTTTTGAAAAGTGGAATAGTCTCGTCTTTATTCGAGACGAAGCGCCCTTTGGTAGTGGCTTGCTGATGCGCTTCAATGCGATGTGCTTCCATGGTGGATGATAAATTGAAAAAAATGAAAAACTTTTTTTGTCAAACTTGTAAAATCTCTTTCGTCTTGGTGTGATTTTCCATGCACGATAACAGATTTTTACTAAATTACGGAATAATTCCGAAACACGATGCACGAAATTCGCTCCCTCTCTTGGCGCCAAGTGCATTTACGATGACCATTACAACAGTGGTTAGCACAATATTCTTTGGCAGTGCGGCTTTCCGCGTGATGAATGCGGCTTTGCGGTTGTCCGCTTTTTTCTTTCCGGCTTTTTCTGAAGGATATAGCCATGCCCGAACAGATCTACTGGTGGATAGGTTTCCACATCTTTATTTTTATGATGCTTGCGCTGGATTTAGGCGTATTTCATCGAAAATCGCACACCGTGACGGTGCGTGAAGCACTCACATGGAGTGCAGTGTGGATTGCCCTTGCCCTCCTTTTCAATGCTGGTGTTTTTTATACAAGAGGATATGATTCCGCTCTTGAATTTCTTGCCGGATACCTTCTGGAAGAGTCCTTGAGTGTTGATAATCTCTTTGTCTTTTTGCTTCTCTTTTCGTACTTCAAAGTTCCGGCAGATTACCAGCACAAGGTACTTTTTTGGGGGATTATTGGCGCGTTAATAATGCGGGCGCTCTTTATCGGTGTTGGCGCAGTGCTGATTGCAAAGTTTCACTATATTCTCTATCTTTTTGGTATTTTTCTTGTCATCACCGGTGTTCGTATGGCGTTTGACAAAGGCGACGAAGTGAATCCCGAAAATAATATTCTTGTCAAGGCATTCCGACGATTCTTCCCGGTGACCGACAAATACGATGGTAGCAATTTTTTCACGGTAGAGAATGGTGTGCGCAAAGCAACGCTTCTTTTTATCGTGCTGCTTATTGTAGAAGCGACCGATATTCTTTTCGCTGCAGATTCGATTCCGGCTGTCTTCGCCGTTACGCAAGACCCGTTTATTGTCTATACATCAAATATATTTGCCATTCTAGGCTTGCGGTCGCTCTACTTCGCCCTTGCGGGTATTATGAACCTCTTCCATTATCTAAAATTTGGGCTTTCTGTCATTCTTAGTTTTATCGGTATCAAGATGCTCATTATGGACATCTACAAGATTCCGATTGGTGCAGCGCTTGGATTTGTCATTTTTGTGCTGATTACTTCGATTATTGCTTCTAAAATTTGGCCCCAAGAAGAAACCAAAGAAACAGAAACCAAAGAAGCCGAACAAAACGTGTAATGAAGACGATTCTACCGCAATGATATATTTCATCTCCGACCAGCATTTAGGTCTTGGTGAGCGCTCCGCCGATAAGCGGCGTGAGCGCGACCTCCTGCAATTCCTGACTCTAGCAAAGCCGCACTGTGAGCGGCTTTTTATTTTGGGGGACTTGTTCGATTATTGGTTTGAATATGCCACTGTTGTTCCCAAAGACCACGTGCGCGTTCTTGCAGCGCTTGCGGACTACGTTGATAGCGGTATTCCCGTGGATTATCTAATGGGCAATCACGACTTCGGGCATCAAACCTTCTTTGCCGAAGAGCTTGGCGTAATAATTCACAAAGGCGACTACGAAACGACACTGCACGGTAAACGCTTCTATCTTGCGCATGGCGACGGCAAAGCCTTCAACGATACGGGTTATATCATCTTGCGGTCTCTTCTGCGAAATTCCTTTGCATTATGGCTTTGGAAATGGCTTCATCCCGACGTGGGCGTAGGCATTGCCGCCCGTGCGTCGCGCAAAAGCCGCACTTACACAAGCGATAAGCAATTCGGGAATGAGCGCGACGGCTTGGAAGCATTTGCAGAGGAGAAAATCAAGGCGGGATACGATTTTGTGCTGATGGGGCATTTGCACAAACCCATCGAAAAGCAGTTTGAACATAAGGCGGGGAGCGGTCTCTACGTGAACACAGGCGACTGGCTGACACATCGCACGTATGCGGAATTTGATGGTATGGCTCTGCGTCTTTGCCGCTTAGACGACTTTTTTACGGAACAGAATATCATCAATCCACGCTCTGTCTCTGGCGCAAGCGCTCGTGGCGCATGACCAGCAAACTCCGCATCGTGACTGCACCGATAACAACTATCCCGCCGATAACCGTCCATTTGCCCGGCAGTTCGCGTGCAAACAGCGCCACCCAGAGCGGGTTCAGAAGTGGTTCGATAACGGGAATTAAAATTGCTTCGAGTGCTGAAACGTGAGAAATGACATTGGAGTAGAAAGCGTACGAAATGCCAAGTTGGAACACACCCAGAAGGATAATGCCAATCCAACTCTGTGCCGACGGTGTAAAACCTGATGCCAACGATTGCGCTGCAAATGGTAAGCAGATAACCGCCGTCAGAACATTACCCCAAAAAACACCGTCAGACCGCGAGGTAGGCGCTTCGTGTGAGCGAACCTGTACGTTCTTGCGCATGAAGAGTACCATCCAGCCGAAACTCATACCACTTGCGATAGCCAGAGCATTGCCCATCATACTCGCTGCCGACAGTCCTTCCACGAAAAACAAAATCATACCGGCGAAGACCAGCACAATCGTTATCCAGTCCAGCCTGGTCGTGCGTTCGCCCAGAAGCCATGCGCCAAAGAGCGCCACGTGGACGGGGGCTGTATATTGGAGCAGAATCGCATTGGCGGCGGTGGTGAGCTTTGTGGCTGCCACAAACATTACCATTGTCAGCATACAGGCTATTGCACCGCCTAATTCATAGCGCGTGAGGCGCATCGGCGACCACGTGCGCGGGGGCGCTGCAATAGCAAGAACAAGCGCCGCAATAGCGCTCCGCACACCCGCAATAGAGAGTGCGTCCCACTGGACGAGCTTGATAAACACGCCGCCGGAACTCCAGAGAACGGCAGTGAGCAGCAGCAGGAGCAAAGCACGGGTATGGGCAGTATTCATATATTCGGACTTAGCTATAAAAACGAAAAACGCGCCTGTGAAGCGCGGAAATACTTACGTGTTGAGAATCCTTGGATAGGGAAGCGTCAACATTATGTCTTGAGAAATTTTCTTGAAAAACCTTCTTGCGAAACGTAAGAATAGCTTAGGTTGTGACAAGGTTACTGGTGATAAGTTCATACTTTGCAGCCAAGACTAATAGTTCGGGGTCGGTGGAAACAAACGTTGTGAGAGTGTCTGCGCCACTATTTTGGCTGTGTTCGTGGACGGCAATAGCAGAAGCCAGATGTAGAGCGCGTTCCGGCGAGAGGTCGTGCTTGAGTGCAACTGCTTCGGTCAGTTTGATAACGCGAGACGAAGGATGAACTTGCAAAAACTGTGTCCAGTCATTTTCAAGTTCATGAATCTTATGATTTAAATCATCTTTCGAGATTTTTCCGGAGTTTGCCAAGCGGCTGAGAGTAACGACTACCTCTATAAAACCGAAGGATGCAGAAGCAAGAATAGTCGAGGGCGTAAAAAGTGCTGCCACTTTCTCCGAACCTGTCTCGCGGATATAGTATTGAAGCCACGCAGTAGAATCAAGGTAGTAGAGTGTCATTGTCGTCCTTTGATGAGTAATTGCGAAGAAGACTCGTTGCCGCTTGCCTGTACGATTGGTTCGACGGGTGCAAATTTCGAGAACGGACGATAGACTTCGCCCGGGCTTTTGAAACCTTCGATACCATGTACAATCTGGTCAAGCACTGCTTGGCGCTCCTTATGTCCCTGAAGTTCGTCAATATATCGGCGAATGAAACTCGCACTCTCATTGACGAGAAAGTCGAGTTTATTGCTGACATTTTCATTCATTATAGCCATAGCATATCGCTCCTCTTTGGTTACGCGCTGCACAGCAAATGCAAGTTAATGGGCATTGCTACTGTTTGGGCGCGAAAGATAGAGATTCGTGAGCAAAAATACAAACCTTTCATGCCGTGACAAGAAATTTTTCTTGTTTAAGGGTTTACGGCAATCACGCTTTGTCTATTTGAACCATTCAAATACCGTGCCAGTTGTGATAAGATTTTGACAAATCTGTTTTTTTTGTTACCTTCGATTTGCCTACCATTTCTCATTTATCTGACAACTCACTATGACGTTCAAAGACCATTTTTCCTCGCTTGCGAGTGATTATGCCCGTCATCGTCCTCGCTATCCCGATGCGCTTTTTGCCTTTTTAGCGGAGCAAGCACCACCATCGCGCCATCTGGCATGGGATTGCGCCACCGGTAACGGACAAGCCGCAGCAGCGCTTGCAGCGCACTTTCGGGAGGTCATCGCTACGGACGCAAGCGCCGAGCAGATTGCCGAAGCCGAGCCGCATTCCCACATTCACTACCGCGTCGCTTCAGCCGAACACTCCGGCTTAGAGCCGTCGTCAATGGATATTTGCACCGTAGCGCAGGCGATTCACTGGTTCGACCGAGAGCGATTTTACGACGAAGTGCGCCGAGTCGTCAAGCGCGGTGGACTTCTTGCGGTCTGGGCGTACAGCCACAGCGCCGTTACACCGGAAATTGATGCCGCCATGCAGGAGTTTTATGCCCGAATGCGCCCCTACTTCCCGCCGGAACGTCAATGGGTAGATGAAGAATATGCGACACTTCCCTTTCCTTTCGCAGAAATTCCCGCACCTGATTTTTTCATGGAAGCTGCTTGGAATCTTGCGGACGTGCTGGGGTATTATCGCTCGTGGTCGGGGGTGAAGGCATTCCAGAAGCAGCACGGCGTAAGCCCCATTCCGCAAGCAGAAGCAGCACTCGGCGGGGTCTGGGCAAATCCTGAAAAACCGCTCACAGTGCGGTGGAAACTGCATCTCAGGCTTGGCAAGGTTGAATAATCGTTCTCAACGTTGCTCTTAATTTTGTTCTTAACTTTGCTGTTGTATCTCGCTCACCCTGCACACGGGCTTAAAATCACAGTAGTCGCAGGGCAGAAAGCCGCTCCGCTTATTGGGTTCGACGGGGAACTCGCCCTTGCTGATACGCGCTGCATAGTCGGAAGCCGTCTCCACCGATGCTTCCATCATTGCACGAAGAGCCGAAGTATCTTCTACAAATTCTTTATTTACTCTGGCTTTTTCGGGTGCTAAGTGCGAGTCTTTCGGCAGCATCACGAAACTATGGGTCTTTGCTGCTTCGCCTTCCTTTGCCGTTTTTGGGGAAAGAGTGTAATAGACCGCTCCCGCCGCTTCCGCCTCAATACCGTAGCCATCGCGTAGAATCTGCTCTGCCGCTGCACTGTAAAGCGGCATTTGCAGCGACGTTCCGTTTTTTATATCAGTGTTGTTGGCAACGCTTGCGCCGCTTTTGTAATCACCAATCATAATTTTATATGGCTCGTCCGAAGTTTCGCCGGGCAGAATCTCAATGCGGTCTATCTTTCCGTGCAGATTCAGATTCTCCGCCAGCGCCGCATTGCCGAGCGTACTTTTCAGTTCGCCAAAAGCAAACTCAAAAAGCGCCGGAGCAAAGAGCCATGCGCTGTTGCCGTCCGTACCTTCCGCCCGCGCCAGTTCGCTGTCCAGCCAAATGTCGAGCTTGCCACGCCGCGTGTATTCTTGGGTGGTTGAGGTTTCACTGCTTGGTGCTTGACTACCATCCTCATTTGTCGTTCGTACTTCGTCATTTGTAATTTTTCCCGCTCCGACAAGGCTTTCGCGGTCAAGGTCAAAAAACGGATGGTCGAAGCGAATGACCTTCAATTCTTCTTCGGCAATGCTGTGCAGCATACGGCGATAACGCTCGCGTTCTGCTCCTTCCAAATGCACCGGCACAATATCAGGCAGACCTTCTTTGATGGGCTTGATAACGAAATCAGCATCGTTGCGCTGTTCGTTCTGCACTTCCTGATAAAATTTGAACAAAATGCGGTGCAGCAGCGACCCGCTTTCCAACGGCGAAAGCGAGGTATCGAACTCCTGAATCTCGCGTAAACGCAGGGATTTTGCGGCAAAAAACTGATACGGGCATTTTGCATATTGCTCCAATGCCGAAATGGAATAGGCAGACTTTGCAAGACTTTCGCCTTCGACCGTGAGATGCCGTGCAGGATTTTCGGCACGTTCATTTTGCGCGGCAAGGTGCTCCTGCACCCGCACGAGTGCTTGCTTTGCATCGGGGCGCGATAGTTCGGCTGCAAATGTGCTTATCACTTCTTCCCGTTTACTTGCTTCTGCTCGCACATAACCAAGCGCCGCCGCTCTTACAGCTTCTTCATCGGAAGCAAGACCGAAAAGCGTGTTCCGAAGCCATGTTGGAACTTGTGCTATACTGTCATTGGTAATTCTTTTCCTCGTTTCGTGCGCATTGTGCAAGTGTCCCGCTTCGTGCAAAGAAGTGATTTTGAGCAGTGCATCCACAAAGGACGAGCGCGTGAGGTCGTCGCCACTATCGGCGCGGTCGGGATAGGTGATAAACACACGCTTGCTGCCGCTCTCAAGGCTGAGAGCATTGTTGGTGAGCGCTTGATAAAACTGTACCCGTTCTTTGCGCAAAAAACGTTCTTCAGAATCAACAAGCTCCTTGCCCAAAAACGTCTCCGGCACGTAACGCCCCGGAAATTCGCCATCCACCGCGCCGCAAATAATCGTCAGACGAAACGGTACGCCGCGAATCTGCTCTATTGCTGTCACGGTAACGCCGTAGCCGAGTTTTTCGCGGACTTGGTAACGCCCGTTGCGGGTGGCAGTTCTGAGACGCTCAATATATTCCTCCAGTGTCCGCTTGCGTTCCGGTGGTAGGCTTGCATTTGCGCGGTGCGCCCGTCTATCGCGTTCTTGCAAAATGGCAGTCATTTCTTCCAAAATTGCGAGAAACGCTGTGAGCCCCCGTGCATCTTTTTCAACCTCTTCTTCGAGGCTGAGAAATTCGGTCATGCGTTTAGCTTCGTGCGATCGCTCGCCCGCAGAAGTCAAACCCCGTGCGTGTTCGTGGAAAGCGACGATTTGTTCATGCACACGCAACTTTGCTAGAATGGCATCCTTGATAAAGTCCTCAAACTCCGACGGCGTGAGTGCTTCGCGCTCATCAGGGAAAAGTGTCAAGAGAGCGTTAAAATCACGCTTGGCAAGTTCGATTTCTTCAATGAAACGGCGCGTTTCGGTGAGTTCGTCGCGGTCGGCGTTGGGGTCGCGGTTCAGCATAATTTCGCGTTTGGACAAATACGCCAAACGGCTGTCTATGCGGCGTAGCCATTGCGTTTTGCCATCACGCCCGAAACGCCGCCCGCCGCTAATGCGCAAGCGTCCCGCGACGGTGAAAAGGTTTGCAGCACTGAGGGGTGCAAATTTTCTCGCCCCACGTTCCTTCCGCTCAAAGCGCAAATATGGGCTTTGCAAGGCACGGTTCACATCCTCGCGTTTGTAGCCGTAGAGCAGCATATCCAGCACGGCAAAAACTGCCGTTACGACGGGCGATTTCTCCAGAGGGAAGCGGTCGGTGATATTAGCGGGAATGTCGTACATAGCGAACATCTCGCGGAAAAGGCTCGAATACTGGTCTGGCTGGCGCATGACGACGCACATTTCCGAAAGCGGTACGTTCTCTTTGACTGCCCAATGCCGTACCAGCTTTGCAATGGAGCGGGTTTCGTCGGCACGATTTTCAAACGCAATGACGCTCACGGCATCGTTGAAGCCTTCGTGCCGGATGTCCTCGTCGGTATTGAACAGCCAACGGCGCAAATACGAGGCTCTAGGCAAATGCTCTTCGCGGCGTTCTTTGAAGCGGTCGTTTGCTTCGTTGTCGGTAGAATACGCTGTGTAGCGCGGCACGAGTGAGATTTCATCGGGCTTGGAGTCGGTTTGCTTGAGTGCTTTGCCTGTGAAACCCAACAAATTATTGATGGTATCCTTTAAGCCACCAAAAAGCGGTCCATTGTTGTCAGAATAATCCAGAATGATTCTAGTGTGGAAAGGTGCGTAGTACAGCGCAGCAAGGAAGCGCTCTTCGGGCTTTTTGAACTCGGTGAAGCCGTCCAGTGCAAGCGTCGTCACCTGCGGAAAAAGATTTTTCCAGACCGTCTCAAGAGCAGATTCTGTGCGGAGTGTGATTTGTTCTTTCGTGAGTGCATCGGTCGTGAGCGTAAGAAGTTTGGGATAATCGCATACAGCTTCGCCCAAACTGCGCTCATAGCTTTCGTAAAGCGTGGCTATATCCGCCAAGCGGCGCGGGTCGGTAACGTCGCTGCTGCCCATCATGCCAGCCGTAAGGTCGGCGCGGAGCGATTGCGGCGTGATACCATCCTCTTTTAGCCCCAAAATAATACTCTGCAAACGCTCCAGCACTGCGGGCGAAATGGCTTGAAATCGGCTTCCGCCACTCGTAAAAAAGGTCATATCCTTGCGGCATCGTTCGGCAGCCTCTTCCATGATAGCTGCCTGAAGCGCTTCGCTGGCAAGGTGCGGCATGGTGTTGCCAAGGGCAAGCTGCGCCGTGTGGCGCACAAAACCTTCCAGCGTGAAAATATGCGTGTCAGAAACGGGTTTGCCCGTGCGCTTGAAAACTTCGCGCACGACGTAGCGCTTCAAGAGGCGCACCCGTCGCCCTGTGGGGACGATACAAACGAAAGATTGGAGCGCGTTCTGGGCATCGGACGCAATCGCTTTTTCGAGCATTGCCTCAAGCGGTGCCGAAATATCGAACGATGACGAGCGGGGGTTGTGAAGGACGTACATGGTGAGAGCGCAAGAGCAAAAAGGAAAACGGCTTATCTGTGATTATGGTATGCCGTAAAATCGCACTTTTCCTGTTCGTATGCGAATGAAAAATTGCATCCCGTCGCAAATGTAGGCTTCTTTATTCTTCGCAATCTTGATGGCATCCGGCAGCGCCACCATCCGCCACTTCCAGTTGAAGTGTTGCGTGGTGAATCATAAAACGCTCTTCCAGCACGTGAGCAACGTCGTGCAAGAATGTATTCGGCGTAGGAAGATGATAACCTGCACACAAGACCACGTGCGCCGTAAGTGCAGTTTCGGTGGTGCTGAGCGCCCAGACGTGCAGGTCGTGAACGGACGCAACGCCCTCAAGACCGCTCAGATACTCACGCACTGTTGCAATGTCCACATCATGCGGTACGGCATCCAGCGCCATTGTGAGCGCGTCCGTGAGCAGTCCCCACGTGCCATAGACTACCACTGCCACAATAACCAAACTCATGGCGGGGTCAAGCCAAAACCAGCCTGTTTGCGCAATCACTACGCCCGAAATGACCACGCCCAGCGATACCGCAGCATCGGCAGCCATATGGAGGAATGCGCCTTTGATGTTTGCATCGTGTTCGCGCCCACGCATGAACAGCAGTGCTGTTGCGGTGTTGATAACGACTCCAATCGCCGCGACCCATATCACTACGCTTCCGGCAACGGGTGCGGGTTCGCGCAAGCGCCCAAGCGCCTCCCAAGCAATACCACCACACGCCACCAAAAGCAGCACCGCATTCACGAGTGCGGCAAGCACCGACGACTTCCGAAAACCGTAGGTGTAGCGCTGGCGGGCGCTGGCGTTCAAACGCTTGCGGACTAGCCACGAAGCGAACCATGCAATGACAAGGCTGAGTACATCGCTGAGGTTATGTCCCGCATCAGCAACGAGTGCCATCGAATTTGACCACACGCCGGAGCCGCCTTCAATCACGACAAAAATAAGATTGAGCGCAATTCCTATCGCAAAGGCACGGTCAAACGTGGCGGGTGCGTGGGAATGAGCGTGTCCGTGAGAATGTCCGTGCGAGTGAGCGTCACTGTGTGCGTGGTGTTGGTGTGCCATATTTAACATTCAAAACTCAACATTCAAAATTCAACACTATTTTTTGATGCAGTAACAGTAGATAAACGACTGCTCGGTACCAAATGGCGTGTGATGGTGTTCCTGCTCACTGCGTAGAAGGGTAAAATTTTCGCCAAACGTGCTGTGAAGCTCATTGGGCGCATAGCGCATCACTTCCAGACCACTGCATTTTGCCGGACCGTCGGGTGCAAAGGTAGCGACAATAATGTGTCCACCGGGCTTTAGGGCACGGTTCACAAGTTCAATGTATCGCGCTCTGTCGTCTGGGTTGGTCAGGAAATGAAAAACGGCGCGGTCGTGCCACAAATCAATACTCTGGGGCGGTAGTTCCACCGTCGTAATGTCCGCCACAATCCAATGGACACGCTCGGCATCGTTCCCAAGCCGTGCCTGTGCGGTTGCGATGGCGCTGGAAGAAATATCAAGGACGCTCAGGGTGGAATAACCACGCTCCAAGAGAGAATCCACCAGCGTAGAAGCACCGCCGCCTACGTCAATAATTGCCCTGTTATGCGGTATGCCTGTGGCGGCAATAATTTCAAGAGATTTTTCCGGCGTTGACTGATACCAAGAGACTTCGGTGGAAGATTTGGTCTGGTAAACACTTTCCCAATGATGCTGAGTTTCCATAACGGATGTCTTTCAGTTCAAGGAAAGTATGCAATATAATGATGCTGTGAATATGTTGGCTTCAAAAAATTAGAAATACGTCGCCAAGCCAAACTGAATCCCCGCACGGCGTACAAAGGGATTGCCTAACAAATCTTGAATAAATTCTTGCCGATAGTTCAAGCGAAAAACCGTGTTTGGCGTGGGACGAAAGCTAATGCCCACTGCGCCTGCCGTTACTTCGTCGTAGATATTGTCGCCCGTGGCGGTAAAACGCCCGACGTTGTAATCAATGTGCTCAAGGCGCACGGTTGCGTTTACCGTCGCCGTTGCATAGTCCAGCACCGCGCCTGTCCATACGGGAACAATGGCATCCAGATACGCACCCCATTGTTTGCGTCCGTAGAATTCGCCAACGCTTTCGGGAACGTCCAGCACATTCATCGCTGCTTCGCCTTGCAGAAGCACATTACCGAGCAAAACATTGGCATCAAACGCAAAGATTTGAAGCGACCTCTGCGTGTCCGTGTTTACGCCGTCTCTGCGGAAACGGTTGTAAATGCCGCCGTAATAGGAAACGCCAATTTCGCCCAAACCCCGCTTGCGAAGCGCGACTTTACCCGTCAGTGCAGGAACGCCGTTGTTGCTCTCGCTAAAAATTTCCTTGACTTTTCCCGCTTGCAGAAACGTTCTGCCTTCGCCATTTAGGATAACGCCCTCTTGCAAGCCGTTGATGATATATGCGTCATATGTTGCGATAAAATCACCGAAAAAATAACGCCCGTAGCAGCCAAAGCCCACCGATGAAAGCGTCGAAGGAATAATTTGCGTTGCTACAAGTGGGCGCTCAACAATTTCGTAGAGGGGGCTGTCGTGACGAAGATTAAAACTTCCCACCGGAGCCAAAATAATTCCACCGCGCAGCGTCAGCACAGGGTCAATTTCAAAATCCACGAGTGCTGTTTCAAGATTGATTTCTTCCACACCCCGCTCAAATTCTATCTCCGCAAGCAGTTTTATCCGCGAACTGATGCTGGAAAAAATGAAAATATTGAAGCGGCGCATTTCCATCGAAAAGCCTTCGGTTACGCCATTTTGAACAAAATAATTGGTGTTCGCTTCCGCATAGCCTCCGAGAGACGTATTAGCGAAGGAGGTGATAAACGGGCGGCGATAGACGGCATCTTGCGTCGTGCCGCTTCGCGGTGCTTGCATTTGAGATTGCGCAGAATCTTTTTTGTCCTGCGCAAGCAATGATTGCGCGAAGGCAGCGAAGAAAGCGAGGAGAATCGCGCGGTTCAGCGATTGGTTTATTAATTGTTTGAAAACCCAACTGATGCCTGTCCGTTTTGCCCCCTTGACAAAGGGGGAACGGGGGATTATAGGTTTGATGCAGCTTGCGACAAATCCCCCGCTCACTGCGTTCACTGCCCCCTTTGTCAAGAGGGCGAAGAAAATCAGATAGTCTTGAGTTTTCATACGGTCTCTTAGCGATTGTTTCATTGCACACCTTCTTCTTGGAGATGAATCATTACCGACGTAGCGTCTGCGCTTGTGCGGAATGCTTGTAAATTCTCCAAAGCAGGCGGCGAAAGCACTTTCCCGGTGTTGGAAAACTCGCTTCCGTGGCAGGGGCATATCAGCAAATCGCCTGCCGGACGCACTTCGCAGCCTTTGTGCGTACACTTCATCACCAGCGCGGAAAATGTGCCGTCCACGTGTTTGCAGCAATAAACGGGCGCGGGCAGCTTGCCGCCTTTGCGGACGACCACAAACGCAGCCTCAGCAAATTCTGCAAGCGGTACACTCACGGCGTTTGCGCTTTCTGTGCCGCTCACATAACGAACGCTTGTGCAACTTGTGAGCATACCCGCCAGCGTACTTGCTCCTAAGCCCATCACAGCCACGGCAGCCGTTTGTTCTAAAAATTCTTTTCGTGTCATGGTATTATTTTTCCCTTAGAGCGATTGCAAAAATGAGATAAGCTGTTGTTTTTCGCTTTCCGAAAGCGCTTGAAAGCGAGTACGCGAAAGGTTTGCTTCGCCGCCGTGTGCATTGATGGCGCTGGGCAAGGTACTCGCACGTCCGTCGTGCAGATACGTTGCCTTGCCGCCTTGAGCCTGTGCTGACAGCCCCAAGCCCCAAAGCGGTGTTGTGCGCCACTCTGCGGTCTTTGCTGTGCCCTCGGTGTATTTGTCGTCCAGTTCCGCGCCCATGTCGTGCAAGAGCAAATCAGTATAGGGATGAAATTGTTTCTGATGTAATGCGGCAATATCGGATTTGCCCGTTGTAAGCGTTGGCGTGTGGCAGCCCGCACAGCCGATGCGCGTAAAAATCTGTTCTCCTGCTTGTACGTCGGGTGCGTCGGCATTGCGACGCGGCGGGGCTTTGAGTGTGCGAAGATAAAAGACGACATTCCGCACCACGCTTGCGCTCACTTCGGGGTCAGGAACGTTGTCACCCGTGAACGAGCCTGTTTGCACATTGTACAGGTCTTGCATGATGAAGTCCGACGTAATGCCCATATCGTTGCGGTAGGCTGCTGCTGTTTGTTGCAGAAGGTCAATCGCGCCTGCTTTGCGCCCGAAACGCCCGATATATCTCCCGTTCAAGGGTTTGTGCATCGTGAGCGGTTGAAAGAATTCGGGCGGCTCGTTGTAATTTGGTACACCTGAGATTCCATCGCCATTGTGGTCGTCGGGGTCAGCTAGGGCGAACAGCGTTTCGTCGTCCACCGCAGCAAGATAGCCAAGCCCCGTAACGGCAGGAGGTAGGAGGCGCGTTACGCCCGTCGCTCCGGCGGGCAGCGTTTCAGGCAGATACCCTGCGATGGAGCGGTTTTGCAGTTGTGGCCCGCCGTGCGCCACCATCGGATCGAAAGCTGTACCGTTCATCTGCCCGAAGCGAGTGAGCGTAGTAAGCGCGTGTCCTTTGCCGTCGCCGATATGGCAGCCTTCGCAGGATACCGCATTAAACATCGGTCCCAAGCCATCTGCCGCGCCAAATGATCGGGCAAATTCGCCATCGCCTTGGATATGGTTTGATTGTTGCGCGGGCGTTAAGCCTTCAATCGGCTCGCCAAGCGTCTCGGCAGCAGATGGTGATGGAGGGAGTAGCACATCGCAGGCTGTAAAGACAACCAGACAAATACTCCCTAGAACGATTTTCCAATTATTGCGAAATGTTGTTTTCATTTTCAATCTATCCATGTTTGTTGTGTCCGATAAGTTCGTAGTATTTATCCTTTGGTTCCCCTGTCCAGCCGTTCACGCCGTGCTTAGGCAGCCAGTATCCGTGAATGTATGCAATCATCACTGTTCCGATGCCAAAGATAACGCTGTAAGCAATGACACGCAGCCCGAAAAAGGACATCATAACAACAAATGCGAGGAACAATGTCCCCTTCAGCAAGCGTTTCCAAGCAGGCTTGTGTACCTCGAAATACCCGAAAAAGAGATTGCCGACATAAAAGACCGTCATAATGACGGTAGCGTCGAACCAGAGATTGTTTTCGATATTCATGATTGCACCATGATTGAAGAGATGAACGACAGAAATAGAAATTATCCAAGTTATTAATTTTGACAGTTTTTTTTAGGTAGTACGCGGCTCAAGAACGTTCTTTGTAAAAAAGTCTGCCCCAGAAGTTTCGGCTTCATGTTGCCCACGAAGCAATCAATGACGCAGGTAGCAGCATACCAAGCCTCTCGAGTGAGATTTCTCGGATGATACCAGTGCATCCGCAAGGTTTCGAGGACTCCGGTGGTCGTGTGTCGCACGTCAGATGA
>JANYDO010000149.1 GCA_025363605.1 Candidatus Kapaibacterium sp. | reverse complement strand
TTTTATTTTTTGTGTAAGCTCTTCATCTGCTTTGCTTGGCCTTAAATTGCCAGAAGGATGATTATGGCACAATACAATGGAAGTGGCTTCACTGATGGCTTGAAATTCACCCAGGAAATTGAGGAAACAATGCTGCTGCTGGGTAGCGAACGTTTTTACCTGTATCAATAATATTCATCTGCTCCGCGATGTAGCCGGGGACTATTTTGCTCCAGCTACATCGCGTTTGATTTTCGTATATTTCTTTTTTTATCGTCTTTCTTCACCGCATGAAATCATATCTTACACCCATTCTTCAGGACGCACTTTCTACTCTTTGCCAACCATTTGACGTTGCTGCTCCCACGGAGATTACTCTCGAAGTACCCCGTAATGCCGAACACGGCGACCTTTCGACCAATGCCGCCATGACGCTGGCAAAAGCGCTCAAAAAAAATCCGCGTGAACTGGCAACAAGCCTCGTCGAAATCCTCAAAAGCCGCACTAATAGTGCGGTAATTACCGATATTTCCATTGCCGGAGCAGGATTTATTAACTTTACCTTTGCGCCGACCTTTTATGGTTTGCGTTTGCAAGATTTGCTGCGCGAAGGCGAAAATATCGGGCGGAATGAGCGCGGGCGCGGTATCAAGGCAAATGTGGAATATGTGAGCGCGAATCCCACGGGACTGCTCCACGTCGGGCATGGGCGTAATGCTGCTATCGGCGACACGCTGGCGAATATCCTCGCTTGGAATGGCTACGACGTTACCCGCGAGTACTATTTCAACAATGCCGGCAACCAGATGAACAATCTTGGGCGCTCCGTCCACACGCGCTATTTGCAGATTCTTGACAGCACGGTAGAATTTTCGCAAGATGACAAAGGCTTGTATCACGGCGAATATATCAAGGAAATCGCTCAAATGCTTGCCAACAAGCACAGCGCGGCACTCAAAGAAGTAAATGAAGAAAACTTAACTATTTGCCGTAAAGCTGGTGAAGAATGGTGCTTTGCAACAATCCATGCCACCATGAAGCGCATGAACATTCATCACGACGTATATTTCAATGAGGATTCGCTTTATACCGACGGTAAAGTGAAAGACACGATTGAGCGTCTGCGCGACAAAGGGTTTGTCTATGAAAAAGATGGCGCAACGTGGCTTGCACTCTCGCGGATGGGCATGACCGACGACCGCGTGATTATCAAATCATCCGGTGAACCGACGTATCGGCTGCCGGATATTGCGTATCATCACGACAAACTCGCACGTCGTAAATTCGACCTTGTGGTTGATATTTTTGGCGCTGACCATATTGCAACAATTCCCGACGTGATGGCGGCTGTGGAGGCGCTGGGCGAAGAAAAGTCAAAAGTGCGCGTCGTGATTCATCAGTTTGTAACGCTGATGAAAGACGGCGAACAAGTGAAGATGTCCAAGCGAACAGGTCGTAGTTACACGCTTGACGACCTCTTGGAAGAATGTGGCGAGGACGTAACACGCTTTTTCTTCCTCATGCGCGGCGTTTCGACGCACCTCGAATTTGACCTGAATCTGGCAGAAGAGCAATCCGAAAAAAATCCGGTATTTTACCTTCAGTATGCTCATGCCCGCATTGCGTCTATCATGCGCACGGCAGAAGAGCGGGGTGTACACATTGCAACAGCAGCCTACGATACGACCTTACTGCTGCACCCGTCAGAAATTGAACTTATCAAATTTGTCCTGCGTTTCCCTGAAATTATTCTACGAGCAGCAGAAACACTGGAGCCGCAGGTCATCGCAGAATATTTACGCGAAGTAGCCGCAGCATTTCATAAATTTTACCATGATTGTCGTATATTAGGTGAGGAAGAGAGCCTCATGCAAGCACGGTTTGCCCTTTTGAGAGCAGCAAAGACTGTTCTGAATAATGGACTCGCTGTGCTTGGAATAAAGGCACCCGAAAAAATGTAGTTTGTGTCACGTTTGTCAGGAAACATAATATGTGGGAAAATATGCTTCACGTCTTACGGTCGTTCAAAGAATTTCACACGAGCGATGCCATCAAAATTCTTTTGCGGCGCGTGGTATTTTTTGGCATTTACACGGGTGTACTTGTGTTTATTGTCGGAAATTTCTTTCCGATTTCTGTGCGCATAGATACCATCCTGCTTTCGCTCTTAGGAACGCTTCTGAGCCTCTTGCTGGTCTTTCGTACCAATACTGCCTACGACCGCTTTTGGGAAGGTCGCAAAGCATGGGGTTCGTTGGTGAATAATAGCCGAAGTTTTGCGATGATTATGCACGGTATTTTGGAAAAAGACGATCTCGAAAATCGCACCTTTTTTGCCAAATATATCTCTGCTTACGCTCATGCGCTCAAGGGGCATTTGCGCGATAATGTTCATTTTGCCGAATTTGAAGGAATTGATGAGCAACTATTAGAGCGTTTGAGAAGCGCAATGCACATTCCGAATATCATCGGAGCCGAACTTTTTGCGCGTATTGAGCAGCTTCGTAAGCAAAAGCTGATTGCCGACCCGCATTTGCGCTCAGTGAAGCCGCACCACGACGCATTTATTGATATTGCAGGCGTGTGTGAGCGCATCAAGCGGACACCCATCCCGTTTTCGTATGGCTTCTACATCAAGCTCTTCATTACGATTTATGTCTGTGTGCTGCCTTTTTTGCTTATGGACAAGTATGGGTATTACACCATTCCTTCCATTATGTTTGCCGCTTACGCGCTAATGGGTATTGAGATGATTGCCGCAGAAATTGAAGAACCCTTCGGACTAGACAGCAACGACCTTCCGCTTGATGCGATGGCGCGAACGATTTACCTGAACGTGCATGAAATCTTGGGTGTGGAAATCAAAGAAGACCCTGTGCAGGAGTTTTAGAGAGTGTGACGTAATGGTTTCGCAACCACCTACCGCACCACCACGATACGCCCAACACTACTCACACCCTCCACGGTGAGGCGGTAGGCATACACGCCCGTCGGCAGATGCCGTGTGTCTATGCGTATGTGCTGCTCTCCTGCGCTCATGGTTGCGCTCTCGCTACGCCATACCTCCGTGCCGAGGGTGGAGTAGAGCGTTACGCCCGCTTGTGCTGCGCGGGGGAGAGTAAAAGTGAGGTCGGTGTAGTCGCTGCTGGGGTTAGGAGCAGGGGAATAAACCATAAAGCCTTGATTGTACGAGCTGCTTACGCTGGTAATGGTCGAAACATTTGCACGATACACACCCTTTTCATACACGGCGGCATAGAGGGTGTTTCCATCAAGAGTAAAATAAGAAAATCTTGCATCAGGCAAAACTCCAATGCCTGATTCCTTTTGCCATGTTTCGCCTTTGTCGCTGGTGGTAAATATCCCCTGCGTTGTTGCTAAAAATAACGTTGAGCCAATAACGATATGACCCGAAATATAATCTTTGGAATCAAGTAGTGAGAACGTTTGCCAAGTTTTTCCGCTATCTCTGGAAAGCCAATGGTTGAAAAATACGCTATTGTTTTGCTCGTAACGCCGTACAGCCAAAAAAAGATTCTCCTGTAAGCGTACGTATGATGTTTTTTTTGCTTCTGCAGGAAGTGGGATGCCGTCATCAAATCTCCATGTGCTGCCTTTATCGTATGAAATTAATCTACGCCCCTCGTCCCAGAAGTTTCTTGTAAAAAGTATCAGTACACCATCCTCTACCTTAATATTATCCACAAAAAAAGCACTAAAACCTCCTGATGTGTCGGCAGCATTTACAAAGAAGTCCATGTATTTCCATGTTTTACCATCATCGTAAGAACGGTAAACATTGTTGTTTCGTAGTGCAAATAACACCGTGTCCAGAATAACAAGATTATTCAAGACTAGAATATCTCCTGCGGGCATATTTGCAAGAGTACTCGGTACGGTTTCCCATGTTTTGCCACTGTCCGCGGAAAAACAGAGATATGGAATTTGAGTGAAAAGTTTTGTTGGCGATTCTTGAAAATCAAGTATATATGGATTTCCTGAGAAGATAGCTGTCTCTCCCAAACCGTTCCATTTCGCTTTTTGCCATGAACGTCCTTTGTCATGGGAAAATAGAACCTGTTCATTGCGAACATTAGTGAAAAGACCAAAACGGGTTTTCGTAAGCCTGCTAACGGTTGCATCATATGCACTATCGGCAATGAGAAATCGTTCCCATTGTAAGATTTGTGATTGCAGTGGTACAGCGAAAAAAAACGCTGATAGGACAGCACCGAATAGATAAAAAGTCGTTTTCATAGCATTTCTTTCTGATGGATTATTTCACAATCATGATGGTTTGCCGAAGGGTTT
>JANYDO010000134.1 GCA_025363605.1 Candidatus Kapaibacterium sp. | reverse complement strand
TTTTCGATAATGTCCGTCATGCGCCTCGCACCTACTTCAATACTTTGTAGTTTTTCTGTTACTTGCTCCTCGCTCAAACGACGGAAATATTTTTGCAACATCGAAGTCATCATCACAATCTGCGTCAGAGGATTTTTAAGGTCGTGCGCAGCAATACCCAAAAACTCGTTTTTCTCGAGGTTGAGTTCTTCCAATGTCAGATTTTTCTCTTGCAAGCCCGCGCCGATAATTTCAATTTCGGCGGCTTGCGCGGAGAGAATTTCATTTTGGCGAAAAACCTCGTGATTGATAGTTTCCAGTTCACGATTCGCTTCGCTCAACTGCGAAGTACGCTCTTCAACCAGTCTTTTGAGCAGCGCATTGCGCCGATGCACTCTCAGCACTTGATACCGATTTATTCCCCAACCCGCCAGCAGAAGCGCACAGACGCAGAGCGTATAAAATTGGTAGGTTTGCCAAAAATGCGGTGCTACGGTAAAATGAAACGTTGCTCCTTGCCCACTCCATGCACCGTCAGCAGTAGAAGACATGACTTGAAAGATGTAGTCGCCGGGTGGAAGATTGGTATAGTAGGCAGTACGACGTTTTCCGGCATCGAACCAATCATTGTCAACACCGCCAAGACGATATTTGAAGCGTATTTTGTCAATACCGTCGAAACATAATGCTGTATAATCAATGGAGAACTGACGCGCTCCGGCGGGAATAGTCAATACGGTATCTACGGGTACGGAAACGCCGTCGTAAAGCATGGACTGAATATAGACGGGCGGAATAAATGTATGGACAGAATGATTGCCGTCGAGATATAACGCGCCCTTGAGCGTCGGAAACCAAATACCCGCTTCGGATTTGCCAATATGAACAGGAACCGTACAGTCCACAGCTCGCATACCATCGGACTTGCCAAACATTTTGTAGTCAAGCCGCAGAGAACGCCCTGATTCTTTCGCATCCATGACGGCATTGAGATGAGATTCTTCCACACAAAAGATACCAATAGCACTTCCCACCCACAATGTACCACGTCCATCCCGGACAATCTGATAAACATTTTCGTTTGGCAAGCCGTCTTTACTGCGAATACTGGTCAAGCGGTTATCTTTGATGCGCGTCAGCCCACTATTTGTGCCTATCCAGATAGCTCCTGAAGAATCTTCGCGTACAGTAAAGACCACATCAGCAGCAAGACCATTTTTCACAGAATACACCGTTCTGGAATCGCCTTGCATCCGCAGCACCCCGCCGCCATCAGTTGCTACCCACAAAGCACCCTGACGGTCTTCAAAGAGATGCATAATGGAATTATTCGGTAAGCCGTCGCGCATAGAGTATAAGCGTTGCTGACCGAGCGCATCCACGCTTGTCAGCCCATTGCGCGTTCCGATCCAAAGCGTTCCACGAGAATCTTCGTGCAAGCAGCGTACCGCATCGTTGCTGAGACCATTGTGTGTGCTGAATACAGAAACAAATTTTGTTCCGTCAAAACGAAATACCCCCGCCCCATATGTAGCCGCCCACAGCGAGCCGTCACGCCGCCGCAGAAGCGCACGAACAAGATTACCCACTGCTTGCGGTTTGTCTGTGCCGCCGGGCATAAAGCGCGTTACGATTCCGCTTGATCGCTCCAAACGGGCAATGCCACCATAACAAGCGAACCAAAGCGTTTCTCCCGGACTGCCCACGATGTCATGCCCTTCCAAAACACCAAAGACAACATCTCCGGGAAGACCTTCTAAAACGCCAAAGGGCTTAAAAAAACCATTGCGCAGGCACATCAGCCCTTGACTGGTGTACGTCCCAATCCACAAAATACCCTCCGCATCCTCCATTATCGTGTTCAGATTTACTTTGGCAAGTTCATGTTCCGGTGGAAAGCCTGCGATGATACCCTTTGTCCAGCGAAACAAACCACCTGTGGTAGCGAGCCAGATATTCCCGTCACGGTCTTGTCGAATAGAACGCACGGCATTATCGGGCAAACCTTTTTCAGCAAACACGATATGTTCTCCTTGCACATTCAGCACACAATATCCTCTGGGCGTACCCATCCACATTTTCCCCTCGCGGTCACGGCACACAGCATTAACAGCGTCGGCGGGTAGTCCGCTTTCGCGATTCCAATGCAAGATC
>JANYDO010000117.1 GCA_025363605.1 Candidatus Kapaibacterium sp. | reverse complement strand
TTCTTCGGCAAAGTATCTGCTATAAAACGACAAAGCCCGCGATTTCTCGCAGGCTTTTTTGTCGGGGTGAGAGGACTCGAACCTCCGGCCTCTACGTCCCGAACGTAGCGCTCTACCGGGCTGAGCTACACCCCGTTAGCGGACATATTTTTGCCGAAGCAAAAAACTTGCGCTAAACAGACTACTAAAATATGTGGATTTTTCGTATTTTCAAAATTATTTTTAATGCGATAAGTTTAATGCTGTGAGCGAACGTTTCACGTATCACTCTTCTCCACAACGGTTTTACCAGAAAAAATTTCCATGACTTCATATAGTTTTAGCCTTAGCGCTTCGTGGTGGTTACTTGCTTTGTGCGGCATTGCCGCGGCAGCGCTTACGTGGTATGCCTATCGCATCACTACGCCGCCTGTCTCCTCGCTTCGGCGTTATACGCTCATGGTGCTGCGGCTTTTGGGCTTGTGGTTACTTCTCTTTGCACTTTTTGAGCCAATTGTCAATGTGCTGCGAGCAACCGAAGAACCGCCGCGTGTGGCGATTTTGCTGGATAATTCCGAATCATTGTCCCTGCGCGATGCCTCGCGTGACCGCAAAGCCGATTATCTGGCGGCGCTCAAAGCACTCAAGCCAGAAACCCTCAACGAAGCGCTTCCTGAAGCCGCTTCCACGCTGACGCTCTTCGATAACGACCTAGCCACACTTGCGGCGAAAGATTTTCGCCCTGAGGCAATGCGCCTTGAGGGACAGTTCTCTAATATCGCAAAGCCGCTTCAGCATATTTTTCAAGATGCCGAGCGCACCAATACGCAAGCGATTTTGCTTATGACCGATGGTGCTTTCAATGAAGGAGAAAATCCGCTCTATGCCGCAGAAATGCTTGGTCGTCCGGTCTTCGTCGTGGGTGTGGGCGATTCCACCGAAGCGAAAGATATTTCCGTGCGCTCCATTATTACCAATGAAGTCGGCTACGTGGAAAGCGAACTTCCCATCAATATCGCTGTGCAAACAAGCGGTTTCGAGCAAGGTACGGCGCGTCTTACACTGCGCGATAACGGTGAGACGATTGCCGAACAAACTCTTACACTGCGTGGCTCGGAATCTCGCACCGTGAGCATTGGTTACACACCCAAGCAAGCCGGTATGCACACGCTTACTGCCGAAATCAAGAATCAAAGCGGTTTGGAAGGCGAATTGACAACAAAAAATAATGCCGTTTCGGAGTTTGTGAATGTGCTAAAAAACAAGCGCAAGACGCTCGTGCTTGCTTCCCAACTTTCGCCCGATATTTCCTTTATTCGCTCTTCGCTTGAAGGCAATAAAAACGTGCAGTGCAATGTGTATGTGGAAGACATGAAAGGCGGTTTTCTGGATGATGCCGCGAGCGCAAGCGGTACTGCCAACGCTCCACAAACCGCACCAAAACGCGCACTGGAGACATTACGTCAAGACCTTTCGGACGCAGAAGCCATCGTACTGGTCGGCTTTCCGCTCACTGTTACGCCGCTTGCAGTCATTGAAGCCGTCAAAACGGAGCTTTCACGCGGTAAGCCTGTACTCTTTATTGCCTCGCAAGACCTTGATTGGGTGCGGCTTCGTCCCTTAGAACCATTCTTACCTTTCACAACACTTTCCGCCAGCAAACAGGAAATGCTTGCTCTGCCGGACGTGAAGCAGCAAGCACTCTCCAGCCCTGTGATGAAACTCACCGGCACAGACGGCGATGCAAAAGCATGGAATCAGCTTCCACCGCTCTTCCGCACCGAAACACTTGTGCGCGTCAAGCCGGAAGCCGAGGTGCTTTCCACCGTCAAACTCAACAACGTTCCGCTTGCCGAGCCGCTCATCGTGCAGCGTACACTCAACAACACAAAGTCCATTGCCATTCTGGGCTACGGACTGTATCGCTGGAAATTGCTGGGGTTTGCGGCAGAAGCGGCAAAAGGGCGCGAAGTGCCGGATATTTTCGGTACGTTCTTCGAGAACGGTTTGCGCTGGCTTGCCACAAGCGATCAGGGGAAATTTGTGCGCATCAAATCCTCCCGCAAAGTCTATGGAAGCGGCGACAAAGTGGAACTGACGGGACAAGTCTATGACCGCAGTTATAGTCCGCTTGACGGTGCGGAGGTGCGCGTCACGCTCCAAAGCACAGCGCTCAAGCAGCCCCGCGAAGTGGTGCTGGCGGCGCTTGGTGGCGGGCGGTATTCTTCCACTGTGGAGGGCTTAGGCGAAGGCGAGTATAGCTTTGTCGGTACGGCGCTTGTGAATGCACAAAAATATGGTGAAGATTTTGGGCGCTTCAGCGTCGGCAAAGTCAATATCGAATATCAAAATTTACGAATGAACGCAGCATTTTTGCGGCATCTGGCGGAATCTACGGGCGGAAAGTTCTACACCGCCGAAGAAGCTGCTCGTAATCCCGATGCTGTTCGCCGCGCAATTCAATCTGCTCCCGGCTACAAAGCCCGTCCCGTCACGCTCCGCAGCGATATTGCGCTGTGGAATGTGGCATGGCTTCTCGTTGCTGCCGTGACGTTCTTTGCGCTGGAATGGCTCCTGCGCAAGCGAAGCGGCATGGTGTAGAGAAGAAACCTGCACGGGGCAAACACTTGATTAACGCTGCTGTACAATCATTACGGCTTCGCGCAGAATCACGCGGGCGCACTCGCGTTTGGGCATCGGTGCGAAGTCGTGTGGCTGGGCGTTGTGCGTAAGAATGGTAATTGTGTTCTCATCGGCGTCGAAGCCGCTTTGAGGCTTGCCTAGAGCGTTTAGCACAATCATATCGGCACGTTTTGCGGTCAGCTTTTTGCGAGCATTTTCAACGTGATTGTGCGCTTCCAGTGCAAAGCCTACCACGACTTGTTTGTCGCCCTTGACCGCCCCCACGGCTGCCAAAATATCAGGCGTTTTTGTAAGGCGCAGCGTCATCGTTTCGCCAGTGTCTTCTTTCTTGATTTTACCATCATGCTTCTCAACGGGCGTAAAATCTGCGACCGCAGCCGCTAAGATAACGACATCCGATTCTGCACGGCGCTTCATTACTTCGTCGAACATTTCTCGCGCTGATTCCACATCCACCCGTTGAACATTTTCCGGCGACTTCAGGCTCACCGGACCTGCTACCAAGGTCACTTTTGCGCCATACCGCGCAGCTTCTTCCGCGAGCGCAAAACCCATTTTCCCCGATGAATAATTTCCGATAAACCGCACGTCGTCTATTTTTTCGTAGGTCGGTCCTGCCGTTATGAGCACCGTTTTTCCGGCAAGCGGAAACGGTACCGCGCCAACGTCCACTGTGCTTGCTGGCGTAGGCACTTCCCCGCGCTGCTCACGCTTGAGTTTGGTTAGTTCCAATTCTGCATCGAACTGAATTGCCTCCGCGCCTTCTTGCAAATTCACTACCGTTTTGCCAAGCGCCTCTTGGATGGGATCGGGAACGCTTGTTTGTTGATTGCCGGCAGATTGAGTGCTTGCGGATTGATTGCTTGCGGATTGATTGCTCGGTGCAGTGGGGTCGAGTTGCGTAGCGTAAGCATCGAAGCGTCTGTTGTAGGTGTCGAAGACTTCGCTGGGGTTTGACGGCGGTGGAGTGTAGAATGCTTTGTGCTGGTCTGCTTGATTACTTGTTTGCGAAAAAGATTCTTGCGCGGTAAAGCGTTCAAAACGAGGTGCGTTCAGTGCGGCAAAAAGCGTGTCCATGAGTACATTCACTTCCGGCAATCTTCCCGCACCCACAAAACCGCTTGCCAGCTCACCTTCTGCGGGCGGAATGATGTATGCACCATCTTTGCGCAAAACAGAGCAATTACGCTGCGTGGCGGGGTGAATCCACATTTCAGTATCCATTGCCGGAGCGATGAGTAACGGCTTCATTGGTGGCAATGCTAGTGCAACCGTCACCAGCGCTGTATCACACACGCCGTTCGCAAGTTTGCCAAGCGTGGCGGCGGAGCAAGGTGCTATCAGCATTGCATCGCACCACCGCGCAAGGTGTATATGCCACGAACCACCTGATTGCGTACCTTCGTCAAACATTTCAACAGCAACGGTGTATTTCGTCAGGTTTTGCAGGGTGAGTGCGGGGATAAATTTTGTTGCCGAAGGAGTCATCACCACGCGAACTTCGTGGTTTCCGCCTGCCTCAGTGCTTTTGAGGATTTCACGCACCAGATGTGTTGCTTTATACGCGGCTATGCTGCCGCTAATGCCAATGAGGATGTTCATACTGCGTGTAAGAATCAGGATGGGAGAAGATTGTAGAATATACGCAGCCAAATTACTGAATTTTATGGAACTTTGTTTGTTTGCGAGGAAAATTTCTGTAATTTTGCACACTCAAAATCGCTCGCTCAATGTTTTTTTAACGCATTTTCGCATAACGCTTTATGCAACCTCAACGCGAACCCAATACGCTGCCGCAACCCAAGCCTGAATTTTCACCGGATGATGTCATTCGTATCCAGCTTGAAGCCTTGCGAGACAACGATGCCGGCAACGACGACGGCATTACCACAGCGTTCAATTTTGCTTCGCCCGGCAATAAAGTTTATACCGGACCACTTTCGCGTTTCAAGCAAATTGTGCGCAATCCTGTCTATGCCGTCATGCTGAACCATCGCAGCGCCGACTACGAATCCGTGCTTATTTCCGGCACCGTAGCGCAGCAGCGCGTGATGATTACGGGCGAAAATAGCCAAACCGTAATTTATACCTTCACGCTTTCCCGCCAGCGCGACCCACGCTACCGCGATTGCTGGATGACCGACGGCGTAAGCGTGGATGCGATGTTCTGGCTGAACTGATGATTCGTTGATTTTCTTCGATTCATTTTGCTACAAAGCTCCTTATTTGTTTTGTAGCTTATCGTCTGGTGGCACGGTATAGCCAACCTCTCCTTATTGTTCCTCCTCCGTCTCGGTTCTCTGTAATAGTAAGACATATCTTTGTGTCACTTCCCTTTGACCTCACCCATTATGTCAGAGACTTTTTCTTTGGTGCGTTCGTTTGAGCGTTTGCGATCTGAGCGCTCGTTTGTCCGTACTATTGCTTCCGGTGCCGCATTATTGCTTCTCTTGATTGCCGTTGCCATCAGCCTCCTGTTTTGGCTTTACCCGTCGCGTGAAGTGGTAATCGTTGGAATTACCCTCCTTGTCGCCGTACCGCTTGTTGGAGTTCCGATTGCAATGCTCTCTGCTTGGACATTGGGGAAGAATGAGCATAAACAGAATGATGGACAAAAGCAAAAAGAAGATAAGGAAGCATACCGCACAAATGAAGCCTATATGCGGGCAGTCGTGGACAGCGCTCCCCAAGCCACATACATAATTGACCGTGATTTGCGAGTGGTAGCCTTTAATGCGCTGGCGCAGGAAAATGTTTCTCGCGCAACAGGGCGTGAAATCGTTCTAGGTACTTCTATCGTTCCCTATTTTCATCCTGAACGTGCATCAAGATTCCTCGCAGAGATTCAGCAAGCATTTGCTGGGGAGATTATTGAGTATGAAGCCCAAGCGCTGATAGAAAACAAAGACGAATGGTTCCGGTGTATGCTCAAGCCCGTGCGACTTGCCGATGGGAACATCATTGGTTTGGTGCTCACTGCGCGGAATATTACGTCGTGGAAAGAGACCGAAGAGCGCTTGCGCCGGAGTGAATCGGATTTGCGGGCAGTATTTGAATCCTTCACACAGGCGCACGTGCTTGTGGATAAAGACGTTCGTATTCGGATGTTTAACAAACTTGCCGGAAACGCTATTGCGGCAAGTGTCGGTGCGCCGCCGAAGATTGGTGATTCCCTGATGGAGAGTATTGCTCCCGAAAGGCGCGAACACGTGCTTGCCAATGTACAAAAAGCCCTCCGAGGCGAAACCGTACAAGTAGAAGAAGCCTTCGCCGACACATGGTATAAATACCAATACATTCCGGTTTATGACGATGAGCAGAATATCATGGGTATCACGCTTACGGCGCTGAACATTACCGCCATGAAGCAATCGGAAATCATTATCCAACAGCAAAAGCAGCTTCTCGATACAACCGGTGCCATTGCACACATTGGCGGATGGGAACTTGATATTACCAATGGAAAAATCCGCTGGACAAAAGAAATATACCGCATTTATGATGTCCCTGAGGATACAGACTTATCCGCTGTTACGGGCGAGTTTCAATTCTTTCATCCAGACCACCGACCAATCATACAAGCCGCATCCGCACGCTTGTTGTCTGAGGGAACGCCGTTCGACTTGGAGTTGAAGTTCATCACCTCCACCAATAAGCATTTGTGGGTGCGAGCAGCCGGAAGATGTGAGAAAGGGTCAGATGGCGCAACGAAGCAGCTGTACGGGATTCTGCAAGACATTACCTTTATGAAAGAAGCGCAAGAAGAAATTCTGCAACTGAACAAAGTGCTGGAACACCGCGTGGAAGAGCGCACAAAACAACTCGTGGAACTTAACCACGAAAAAGATGAATTTTTAGGAATAGCTGCTCACGATCTGAAAAATCCACTTGCCAGCATTCGCTCCGGCGCAGAGATTCTTGACCGTTTCTATTCTAGCGGTGATGATACCGAAAATGTTCGACGTTTTACCGGCATGATGATGAGAGCGTGCGACCAGATGGTGGATATTATTGCGAATTTATTGGATGTGAACCGCATTGAAAGTGGCTTGGTCAGCATAGACATACAACCTGTGAATATGAGCCTTCTGGACGATGTTGTGAAAGAATACCAAGAGCGGGCAGCGCAAAAGGGGATTATCTTAAATCTGCAATCGGGTAAAGACTGCACTGCTCGCGCAGATAAGCAAGCACTCCGGCAGATACTGGACAATTTGGTGTCTAATGCCGTTAAATACTCGCCGCAGTGGAAACAAGTGTGGATACGCTGCGCAGGGCATAGTGAGAATGAAAAACAATATGTGCGCGTGGAAATACAAGACGAAGGTCCGGGCTTAACGGAGGAAGACCATAAAAGTCTGTTCGGGAAATTTGCCCGACTTTCAGCAACACCGACGGGAGGAGAAAATTCGACGGGTTTGGGTCTTTCGATTGTGAAAAAACTTGTAGAATTGCAAGACGGACGTGTCTGGTGCGAAAGTGAAGCCGGTAAAGGGGCAACGTTTATTCTTGAGTTGCCGAGTGCGTAAATTCTGAGCGGCGAGAGAATACGGGGGACGAGCGATTATATTTTGGGTAATTCCACAATAAATCGTGCTCCTTTACCCAGTTCCGACTCGCAGTGCACTGTGCCGCTCATTGCCTCGACCATTTTTTTGACAATGCTCAAGCCCAGTCCCGTACTGTGTTCGCCACCTGTGGGCTGCGCCGAGAGGCGGGCAAATTTATGAAACACTTTGCTTTTGTCTTCTTCACTCAGTCCCGGTCCTTCATCCTTAATTTCCAAACACGCCATCGCACCAACTTCGGAGACGTTAATATAAATATGTTTTCCGGCGGGGGAGAATTTGATAGCATTGGAAAGTAAGTTCTCCAAGATTTCCCAGAGTTTTTCTTTATCTGCCATCACCATAAGTGCTGCATCGGGAAAATCCGATACGAAGCGGATGTTTTTGCGCTGCGCGATGATTTGGTAGTGCTGCGCAGCATCGGCAGCAATTTCAGCAAGATTCAACGGCTCAAAGTGCAATCGCAATTCACCCGATTCCATCTCGTTAATATTCAATAAGTCCGTCACAATCGCCAGCATCCGCTCTGCCGTTGCCTCAATGCGTTGTAAATAGGTGCTGCGCTCGCGGGCATCAATTTTTTCATTATAGCGCTGCATCATCGAAATCGTCATAATGATAGATGAAAGCGGATTTTTTAAGTCGTGGGCTGCAACACCTAGAAACTCATTTTTTTCCGCGTCAAGCTGGCGCAAACGCTCGTTGCTTTCTTGATATTGAGCATTGGCAACTTCAATTTCCCGTGCTTGCATATCGGAAAGCACAATTTGGCGCTGCACTTCAGCATTGGCAGTGGCAAGCTCTTCATTGCTCTGCTGTAAACTCTTGGTGCGTTCTTGTATCAGAAGTTCCAGTGCATGGGCTTGCGCAGTGATTTGCCGCATACGCAGTTGGTATGCCGTCACCGCCAATGCAATTACGGATATGCTACAAAGCAGAATAAACCACCACGTTTCATAGAAATATGGCTGAAGCGTAAAACTATACGCTGCTCCAACGCTATTCCAAACGCCGTCGTTATTACAGGCTTGCACTCGGAAGCGATAGGAGCGACCGCGTGGAAGGTTTGTGTAGTATGCAATACGTCGTGTGCCGGCATCTATCCAATCATTGTCGAAACCTTCCAATCTAAAGCGAAAGCGCACTCGCTCTGCGCCGATAAGGCTTGGTGCTGTGTAATGAAATTCAAACTCACTATTTCCGGGTGGAATCGAAGCATTGGGAATCAAATGGAGTTCTTCAGTGCCGGCTACAATTTTCTCAAGAATAACAGGTGGCGGCAGAGGGTTCGTTTCAATACGGAGAGGGTCAATAATGACTGCTCCCTCAATAGTGGAAAACCACAAGCGCCCGTCTCGTGACTTCAATGCCGAAGGCTGCGCACCACCATTGCACTCTGCACTTCGCATTCCGTCAGCAGTTCCAAAATTACGACACGTTAAGCGTTTGAGAAGTCCGTCGGCAACCGAGTCAGCTTCGGATTTATGGAAACGATAGATTCCTTTATTGCAGGTTGCCCAGAAATAACCGTAATCATCCTCCACAATGGTAAAGGCAGCGTCGTCGTACAGCCCATCTTTTTTTGTCAATGATCGAACTGTACCATTTTTAATACGGCTGATACCGCCCACGCCCGCCGCCCAGACTGCTCCTGATACATCTTGATAAAAGCCAAGAATGCTATTGCTCGTAAGTCCATTTGCCACAGAATAATTGGTGAACCGGCCATCACGATAGTATTGCACTCCACCGCCAAAACTCCCTATCCATAGACCACCCACGCTATCGGGTAAAAGCCCATAGACACTTTCATTTGTCAAGCCCTCACGTATGCCGAAAGACGTAAAGCGTCCGTTCTTGAAGCGACTGATGCCATTTTGGGAACAGCCAAACCAAAGTGCGCCCTCACGGTCACGAACGATAGTGTTGACATCGTTGCTGACCAAACCATCTTTGGTGGAATAATGTCCCCAACGCCCGCCTTTGTAGTAATAAACTCCTGCTCCCAGAATACCTACCCACACCGTTCCTTCCGAATCTGTCAGAAGTCCGCGAATCTCATTGCCTGCAAAGACGTGCGTTTGGGTTTTGTCATAGAGCGTTATTTTGCCGTCTCGTAAGCAGTGGAGTCCTGTACTGCTCGTGGCAATCCATATTCCGCCCGTGCTGTCCTGGCAAAAACTTCGCACAACGTTCCCCGCAAGCCCTTCGCGGGTGGTCATATTGATACAGCTTCCGTTGGTAAAACGTTGCACCCCGCCGCCGTCTGTGCCGACCCATATCGCGCCTTCGCGGTCTTCCAAAAGTGCAAGGGTATTTTCATTCGCCAAGCCATCTTTGCGGTCAAATGCCTCGATATGATTCCCGATAATACGGCTAATACCATTGTCATACGTGGCAAGCCAGATGCTGCTATTGCGGTCTTCCAGAATTGCATATACATAATTGCCGGATAAGCCATCTTTTTGAGTAAGGAGCTTCCATTGCCCGCCACTGGGGCGACTCCACAGACCGCGCCGCGAACCAAAATGAAGAGTCCCTTTGCTATCGTGGAGAATGGCATGGACATCGCTCGTGTCGTTGGGCAGATTCTCTTGGGCAAAGATTTTTCTCTGCATCGCGGGGACTGCGAGAGAGCCATCCAAACGACATAATCCCCTTTGTGTGCCGACCCAGAGTGTCCCCATGCGGTCTTGATGCACGGCATACACAATGAGGTGTGGCAAACCGTCACGAGTAGTAAAACGCCGAAATTGTCCGTCGGTGTACGCAAACAAGCCATTCTCAGTGCCTATCCATAACGTTCCGGCGCGATCTTCGATGATAGACCAGATGTCGGAAGCGTTCAGCCCTTTGGTACTGTCGAATATCATGTATTCGTTGGTTTGTCCGTATCGGTAGCGTATCAGTCCGCCACCGCGCGTTCCCATCCAGAGCGTTCCGTCACGCTGCTCAAAAAAGGAAATGATATAGCCCACGGTCAAACCGGGAATAACACTTTGGTCAAAGATTTTGAACTGCATTCCGTCAAAACGCGCAGCACCTTCTTCGGTGCCTATCCAGAGATAGCCGTCGCGGGTTTGGCAGAGTGCTAGTGCGCTGTTTTGCGGTAAGCCTTGTTGAGCCTGCCAGACAGTGCTGACGTATTGGGTGATTTTGCGTGTCGGGTCGAGACCGGTTGGTTTTTGGTAGCGCTCAAAATTGGGAATATGTGTCGTTTGAGAAAAAAGAACATGAACCGATACAAAAGCAAGCGTGCAAACAGACCACCATAGCACCATTGGCAGTACAGCGCATAGGTACGCTACTTTCTTTGGGAGCAAAGAGAGTTTGAGAAAAACAGCCCAATATGAAGGTACACGAGGCATACTGGAACCTGAAATTTTCTGAAGAGCGTTTCAAAAAGTTTTTTGCCACCAGCGTCTTAGCGTCGCCGGAGAAGCTGTCGGAATTCACGCATGAGTGCTTGAATCTTGCTCAGAGAGGACTTTGAGCGAATAGCCAGATTTTGTACTTCGTTCGCAACGACAGCGAAACCGGCTCCTTGTGCTCCGGCACGGCTCGCTTCGATAGTCGCATTCACCGCGAGGAGATTGAGCGATTTGAGTATTTTTTCGATTTCATTGCTGGATGCTTCGATTTCGACACTTTTAGTGCCGAGCGTTGCCAGCAAATCTCCTGTGCCAGTGTTCATGCGAGTAATAAAGCCGTGCAGATGTTCCGCCGTACCGCTCGTATTAAATGTAACGTAGCCGCGTTCATGGAGCCATACATCAGAGCCATCGTGGCGTTTGATACGGTATTCTACGTCATACATCGTTTTGTTTTGGAGCGCTTGCATTCTGTCTGACCGTACTTGCTCTGCTTCGTCGGGGTGAATAATCGTATTCAAACCTACGGTACGATTCATAAAGTCTGTGACTTCGTAACCCGTCAGCAGTTTGATGGAATCCGAGACATAGAGCATCGTATAATGTTCGTCCATTTTGCATTTGTACACACAGCCCTCGATACGACTGATAATCTCAATGTAGAGAGAGGTCGCCTCGTCGTGGCTCAACGCAGATACTTCGGTGGAGAGTGCCATAATAATTGTTGCAATACGTGAAAGAATGACTGCTTGAATTCAATTTCCTTTATCAAGCAAGGGGGTAGCGTGTTTGTTTGCCTTATCGTTTGCGCATTTGCAAGATAAGCAAGAGAACGCACAAAATACAAGCTCCAATACTCATCCATGCGCCAATACGAAAAAGAGGTGGCTCGAAACGAAATTCTACTATACTTTTGCCTTCCGGCACGACCACCGAACGAAGGACGTAATTTGCATGAAGTATCGGTACTTCCTGATTGTTGACAAACCCCTTCCAGCCCGTGTAATAACTGTCTGCCAGCACCAAATAACCACTTTTTTGCGTTTCAACTTCCAATCGCACACGATTGTTTTCATAGTTGAGAAACTTGATGGTGTGCGGTATCGGCGCGTTGGTGTCGCACATGATGTGTTCACGCGGCTCTTCGCTTAGAAGAACCGTGTGCGCTGGGAAGGTAGAATCTTCCGTAAAAATTTTCGTAAAGGTCTCGCGGTCAGGCATAAAAAAGAGTTTTCCCGGTTCTCTTGCGCTCACAACGCGGTAACGGTAGCGCATATACGCTCGGTCTTCGGCAAGTACATTTTGATAAATGAGCGTTGCTCCGGAATCTACTAACTTCATCGCCGGATGCGTATAGGGATTTTTCGCGCTGGCGACGTAATATTTCACATTTGCCAGAGCACTCAGGCGAAGTTGCTGTGTCGTAGCAGGTTGCGATAGCGCTCCGGCAAGCTGTGCGGCGGGACGCGAGAAAATACTTTCATAGCCTTGTACGCAGGCGATGCCGTACATATCGTTGATGTTCGGCTGCATGACGCGCTGAGATTCGGCATCGAAAAGCGGCAGAAAACGATGGAGCGTTGTGTCTCGTAGCAAAAAGTCGGTCGTCTTGGTCGGCGGATAAAGCGGATAGCGCTCTGTGTCTATCATGGGCAGCCACGACACTGCGCTGCTCCAGAATTGGAGGAAGGTGAGCGAGAGCATCGCACCGGCAATATACAAACGTTGCGGCTGAGTGAGGTTATCCTTTTTCACACAAAGCCACACCAACCAAAGCAATAGCGTGGGAGACAGTACCGCCCACCAAAGCAAAGGATTATGCCAAGCGTAATGAGCGAGAAAAGCATCTATGCGCCCCAGCATCCATGCACGACTTCCGGCAGCTAATTGGGCGCTTTGGAGATTGCTTTGTACGAAGTCACTCAGTTTTGCGTGAATGAAGTCATATTTCCACAAGAGAAGAACATTGCCAAGCAGCAAGCCGACACCGATGACGGCAAGAGCGATGGCTGTTATACGCACAATTTTTTCTATCTTCCGCGCCGATACTCGTCGTCCTTCACCGAAAAGAATATCCTGCGCCGCAACCGCGCCCACAACCGTCATTCCGAGCACGTAGAGAATAAAGCTGCGGTGATAAATGAATTTGTAGAGCGGCGTGGCAAGCGGTATGAGTACGCCCAGAGCGCACAGTACGATAAAGCCTCGCACAAAGCGCGTCTGGACAGCGCTGCGATTCCACAACGTGAAGCAGCCTAGCAATCCGAAAATACACGGTGCAAAACCGATAAAGGCGTTAAAATCGTTCATATCCGCTTGCGCAATCTTCGCAAGGTCGAAACCGCGTGGCGTTCCGATAAGCTCCGGCATGGCAAAAGAAGCCAGTAATGGCAAGCTCTTGAGACTATTGATGAGCGAAAATGCTTTGCCATCAGCACGGACATTTTCGTTGTAGAGAAAAAGTTCTAAAGACGGCAGCCACATAATCGCGGAGAGTGCAAAGGCGAGTACCCCAATGCCAAGTATAATCGCCGCTCCACGCCCAAGACGCTTTTTGAGTGAGACCTTGTGGTTGTCAGACTGAAGAACGGTGCTGAGTGCAACGACCACGACCGCGAGAATGGCGATGGCGCTCGTCTGCAGCGAACCGCCCAGACACGCAAGGGCAAGAAATATGGATGCAAAGACCGCATGACGTATCACTGCTTTGCCCTCCAAACCTACTTTGCCTTCCAAACACCGCAAAAGAAAATACAGCGCAAAAGGAGTCCAGCAAAACGCACCCAGAAGCCACTGATGCTGCAAGGTGGTGATAAAAAGACTGTTCAGCATATATGCCAGCGCGAACATTGTCCGTAGAAGCGGATGAATGTGTGCCGAAGCGCCTACACGAAAGAAGCCGAGCAGCACCCACATTCCAAGCCCTGCAATGAGTAGTTTCGCCAGCATTTGCCAGTGATACGCCGACGGCATTTCGCCGAGTAAAAGGATAATATTTGTTGGGTCGAAATGTGTGAACGATGTAGAAGCATACTGCGCGTGACCTCCGAAAATCATCGGATTCCACGACGCAAATTCGCCCTTGAGCGCATTTGCTCGCCACCGCACTTTGTAGGGATAGACCTGCGCAATGGCATCGGTCAGAAAGTGGTTATAGACCCTTACAGAATCGTGCTTCTCCGAAAAAGGCAGCATCATCGTGTTAAGCTGGTCGGTGGGCAAAAGCGTCTTGCCCATGAACAGCACCGGTGCAAAAATGATGCCGAGCGCAAACGGCAGAACGAGCAGTGCGATAAGCCTTTTTATGAGAGAAGTGTACGGCATAGAAACAATGAAGAACAGGGAAATAACCGAAAATTTTGAATTCAAGTTGGTATCCGAACTACAAATCTATAAAAATTTCGGGAACATCTCTTGTTTGCTCTTCAGAATAATACAGGATGGAAAGGGGAAAATAGATGTTGCAACGCTAATTGTAACGGGTTTTTCGTTACATCTGTCACTTGCGCGGTATATGCTTTGTGTTGTATCTTTGTGGGTGTTTCCGAAAATATTATTTTTCATCGCTTAATCCTCTCTTTTGCAATGAATCATATCATAACCCGCCGAATAGACGACTCCTATTCTCACGGCGAAGACCATACGTTTGTCATCCTTGCGGATAACGATTTCAGCATTTTTCTCTATTGTCCTTTTATTCAAGGGCAGGTTCGGAAGATTTTTACCGAATACCCTTTGGAGGTCTGGGAGTCTTCACTCTCGCCGGAGCGCTACTGCCGCTTGCATCGTTCTTATATCGTATGTCTTTCCTTTATTGCCGATTTTGAGGCTAACCTAGACGGACACGGCGGCGAGGTGCTGCTGACAAACGGGCTGCGGTATAGAGTGTCGCGGAAATACCTTCCGGCATTCCATCGTGCTACGAATTTCCGCTTTGCTTCGGCAGTGCAGAAACGCAATTACCGTTGCAAAAATCGCGGGGGGGGGGGGG
>JANYDO010000081.1 GCA_025363605.1 Candidatus Kapaibacterium sp. | reverse complement strand
CTCTTCGGGCAGAATTTTTTGCAAGGTGCTTTGGTCTCGTCACGGTTAAATCGCGCATTGAATATCGTTATGCTTCTCCAAGCACTTGCTCTACCTTTTACTGCGCTCAATATCCTGACCTTGCAGCACGTCGGTGCTTCTTCAATGGTGAATCTGTGGCTTTTGGTGGCGTTGAGCGTTCTTGCCACGAAGCAAGGGCAGACCACGGCTCGGTTCTATATGACGGGTTGGATATTCTACGGCGTGATTATCTTTTGGGTTTTGCTTTCCGTCTTTGGTGTTACGCCGTATCACAATTTCTGGACGGTCAAGCTCATTTCTATTGGCACGGCATCGGAAATGGTCTTGTTTTCGTTTGCGCTGGCATCACGCTTGCGGGCATTGGAGCGGAGTGTGGACGACGAGCGACGGCGGCGTGAAATTGGGGAATTGGAGTTTCGATATAAACTGGAAAAAGCGGAACAAGTAAGCGAAATTGAGCATCTGCGCAATGTGGAATTAGCAGAATTGAATGCTGAAATTGAAACGCAGCACGCGATATTACTTCGCCGGAGTGCTGACCTTGAGGAGGCAAATCGGTTCTTGCAAAAACTTGATGAAGAAAAAAATGAATTGATGAATATTGTCTCGCACGACCTGAAAAATCCGATTAGTGTTTTTCGAGGGTTTGCCGAAATGCTTCAAGCAGGCGATGTAAGTGCCGCTCAGGCACGGCAAATCACCGAACAAATGATTGCCACCGCAGACCGTATGCTGGGACTGGTGAAAAATTTATTAGACATGAACCGCATAGAATCAGGTGCGATGCAACTAAGCATGGTGCGATTTTCACTTCGTCCCATTGTGGAAAGTACGCTGTCGCAATACCGCGCGCCTGCTGAAGCGAAGCGCCTCACGCTCCATTTTGATACTGCTGCCGAATCACCTTCCGTTGACGATATGATTCTTGCCGATGAGCAAGCAATGATACAAGTGCTGGACAATCTTATTTCCAATGCCGTCAAATACTCGCCGCACGAAAAAAATATCTTTGTGCGCTTACTGGCAAAGGAAACAACCGTTCGTGTGGAAGTGCAGGACGAAGGCGAGGGAATTTCTGAGGCGGATATGACAAAATTGTTCGGTAAATTCGCTCGTCTCTCAGCCCGACCTACGGGCGGCGAACACAGTACGGGGCTGGGACTAAGCATCGTCAAAAAAATGATGGAGGCGATGAACGGGCGCGTGTGGTGTGAATCAGAACTTGGCAAAGGTGCAACGTTTATTGTGGAACTTCCTTGTGTGTGAGAGTGTTTGAGATTGTGAGAGGGGAAAGTTCGGAGTACCGCTATTCTTTTTATCAGTTGAATTCAAAAATCATGAAGCAAATCATGCAAAAAAAATCTGTATGCTACCACCGTCGGCACATTGAGAGGGTATGGATAGGGCAGATGGGGTGGGGAGTTGCACGTTTTCTTGTGATAAGTCTGGTTATGACTTTTGCAAGCATATCCGATGCCGCTGCAAACGAGAGAGACAGCTTGCGGAACGTCCTGATGGCACATACACTCCACGATACCGACCGTGCCGAGGTGCTGGAGCGTCTTGTGTGGTTGTATATGGATACCAAGCCTGACACAGCGCTTCTATATGCTAGGCGGTTGTACGCCATTGCTAGTGGCGGCAGCGAGGAAAATAGGGCTACCAAGCGCATGATGTCTGCTGCACTAACCGCGCTGGTGAATGGATATACCAATGCCGACAAGCCCGATAAAGTCCTTCAGTACGCATTCCAACTCTTGCGTCTTTCCGAAGACCTTCATGATACCGTGCGTCTGGCGCATGCTCTCTATGCTGCGGGCTTCGCGTCCGGTCAGCTTTCTACCAAGAATAATCCCGACGAAAATGCTTCTGCTTTGCAGTATCTTCAAAGGGCACTGGCACTGGCACGTCAGCAGCAGGACGGACGCTTAACCGTTGAATGTTACAATGCAATGGGGCGTATTTATCGCAAGGAGCGGTTATTCGATTCTGCGATGCATTACCACACACGGGCATTGGAATTGGCAACGTTATATGACATTCCCGCACAGCAGGGATGGGCGCTTAATAGCATTGCTATTTGCTACGAAAATACGGGCAATCTTGCAAAGGCATTGGAAAATGCGATGGCAAGTTTGCGCTGCTACGAGCGGGTCGGCAATCCAACGACGATTGCCTTTCCTCTCAACACCATCACCCGTCTATATCAAAAGTCGGGCAATCTTCAGCAGGCGCTTCTCTTTGCAAAGCGTAGTCTTGCTGTGGCGACGGCTGCACAAGCACGTTCTGCGCAATACCGTTCGTGTGAAAGTCTCGCCGAAATTCTTGAATCGCTTGGTGATTATCAAGGAGCGCTTGCGTATCAGCGACGTTCTGTTGTTTTGCGTGATTCTATTGCTGTTCTGGAGCATATTGACGATTTCCGGCTCCTGCAAGCCGAAGCCGAGCTTCACCAAAGCCAGCGCGAACGAGTATTGCTGCTGAACGAGCAAGCCGCACAGCATTTGGCGTTGCAACGACAACAAATCATAGTCGGCGTTGTCATATCCTTTCTTTTGCTCTTTGCTGTTTTGTTGCTCTTGCTTCTGCGGGCGCGGCGTGTGGTGCGGCGGCGCAATATGCAATTAGAGCGTGCAACAGAGAAGGTGCAAGAACAAATGCGCATCCAAGCCGCTCAACATCTGGAAATCGTCAAGTTCAAACGTGTTTTGGACGAAAGCACGGATTACATCGTGATGTCGGATGTGAATACGAGCAAAATTCTCTACATGAACAAAGCGTACCGAACGCTTATTGGCGTTGATGCGCCCCCCGAAACACTCGAAGAGCTAATGAACATCGTCTATCCTCACGACATTGCCGAAAGAGTGCTTCGTGAAAGCATCCCTCACGTTATTGAATACGGCATATTGACTGGTGAAACAGCGCTTTTGGATGCAAGGGGCGGTCAGGTGCTCGTGCTCCATACGACAGTGTGTCACAAAGACGAACATGGTTCTTCGGCGCTGCTCTCCAGTATCATGCGCGATGTCACCGAGCGCAAACACCAAGAGCAAGCATTAGAACAATCGAATGCCCGCTTACGCTCTCTTTTGGAAACTGTTCCTTTTTCCATCGCCGTTACGCGCCGGAGCGATGGGAAACCGCTTTTCAATAATGCTCCCATGCAAAAACAGAATGGTTTATCGCCGAACATAGACGAGCATCCGTACGCACTTGATTATTACGAGCATCCTGAAGACCGCGCACGAGTTCTGGCAGAACTAACGACAAAAGGCAGAATTGATAGTATTGAGTTAGCACTTAAAACACCTGCCGGTGAGCATTGGTGGGCGTTGTTGTCTATGGTGCCGATGGATTTTGAGGGCGAACCGGCGCTGTTTTCTGCCTTTCAGGGCATTACCGAGCGCAAGCAAGCCGAGGAGCATCTACGGCGCACCAGCGAAGAAATTTTGCACCAAAAAGATTTACTGGAAGAACAAGCACGTGACATAGAGCTTGCCAATAGTCAATTAGAAGCTATCAATGAAGTTCTTACCGAGCGCAATAAACAACTTTTGGAACTTGACCATGAAAAAAATGAAATCATGGGTATTGTCACTCACGACCTGAAAAATCCGATTGCTGCCATACGCGGGCTTGTGGGATTGATCAACGATGGCGCGGTGGAAGCGGAACAGATGGCAGAAGTCCATGCGCAAATTGCCGTTGCTGCTGACCGTATGATGATGTTAGTGAATAATTTATTAGATATAAACCGCTTAGAATCAGGTGCGACAGCTTTCCGAATCGTGGAATTTGATCTGCTGCCACTTGTAGAAAGTGTCGTTTGGCAATATCGCGTCCACGCTGAGGCAAAAAACATCACGATGCACCATTCCTCCACATCCGCATCCAATCGTGCTTTTGCCGATGAACAAGCAATGATGCAGGTTTTGGACAATATTATTTCCAATGCCGTCAAATACTCTCCACACGGAAAATGCGTTTTTGTACGACTTTCAAATAGCGAAACAACTGTTCGCGTGGAAGTGCAAGACGAAGGCGAAGGAATTTCTGCCGACGATATGAAAAAACTTTTCGGCAAATTTGCGCGTCTCGCGGCGCGTCCCACAGGTGGTGAACACAGCACCGGACTAGGCTTGAGCATTGTCAAAAAAATAGTAGAAGCCATGAACGGGCGCGTCTGGTGCGAGTCGGAACTTGGTAAGGGTGCGACGTTTATTGTGGAATTACCCTGTAGAAATATGTAAATTGCCCGTCCTTCTGAAAATGAACAATCGAAAATATTCACCGAACTACTCTCGGTTCGGTACAATGATGCCAACCATCCGCTTCGTTGTGGTTAGTGTCGTCGGAGGCTGCAAATCCTCACTTCTTCCAATAATCCGGTGCGACAAAAGCAAATCCCATGCTTATCCGTAGATATGTCCATGATACATTTTTTTTCAAGACATCATCATTCAATCTTGTTGTTGTGATGATGAGGTGCTTGCTGTGCTTTTGGTCTTTGTGCCAATGCTTGCCAGTCGTGCAGGCGCATGAGGCAGCACCGTCGCCGCCTGCAACTGTTATCAACTCGCAAATACGGACTGTCAGCCTTGTCTCTTCGACCGAGTATGTGCGCGACCCGTCGCATACACTTTCCTTTGCTGATGTTACTCAGCCCTCATATTCATCTGCATTTCGACGTACCTTTTCCGAAGCCTTAGTCTTTGGCTGGACGAGTGATGTGGTCTGGTTGCGAACGAGCCTTCGTGCTGCCAAGGGCGCGGACGCGCTTTCGTGGGTTCTGGATGTCGGATTTATGAGCCTCGATTCTGTTTCGCTGTTTGTGCCCGCAGGCGTGGGGGCTTGGCAGGAACTACGTTCCGGCTCAAGTGTTCCTTTTGCCGAGCGTAGCGAACGCTATGCGCGAGTGCTCTTCCCACTCGCCCTGCCGCCGAATGATTCGGTACTGACGGTCTATCTGCGTGTTACGTCCTCAAACAGCATTTATTTGAACATGAATCTCGTAGAGCGTAAAACGCTGGAGAGCCGTTTAGAAGCGCACGATTTTTTGATTGTGTGGTTGTTTGGTATGATGGTCTCTGCCTTGCTGTATAATGCAGTCATGTTCGTTTCGATGCGCGATACACTCTATGGGTATTACATTTTTTATGCGGCAAGCGTTATTTGCTCCTACACAATCATTCATGGACTTGTCATAAAGTATTTCTTTCCTACAGCAGCTCCGTATGCAAGCTCGGTCCTTACCGCCTCACTCTTTCTGACCTACATCGGTGCATTGCTTTTTAGCAAAGAATTTCTGGCAATGAAAACGTTCGCACCGCGTTTTGAGCGTTTTATGGTGTCTGTGGCGCTCGTATTCTGTGTCTGTATTGTGCCGGTTGTGGTGATGCCGTCGCTGGGCTGGATAATACCGATTGCCAGCACGGTAGGCAATATCGTGATGCTGCTTGCGGCTGTTCTCTCGGTGCGCAAAGGCTATTCTCTGGCGTGGTTTTATCTTATTGCGTGGCTCATGTTCTTTTTCGGAACGACGTATTTTGGTGCTGTTTCTTCGGGATTGATTGTAGCGGACACCACGCCCGTCTTTACGATATTAACCGCAAGCACGGCATTTGAACTGACGATGTTTTCGTTCATATTGGCGTATCGCTTTCGCCGGTTGCGCGATGATGTAGAGACTGCCGAGCGTGAACGTCAGTTTGCTGAACGTGAGCGTGAACTGGAACACCGAAAAAACATGGAGCTTCATGCAGAAAAAAGTAAAACCGAAGACCTCAACGCCCGCCTCCAAGCCAGCAACAATGAGAAAAGCGAGATTCTAGGCATTGTTGCGCATGACCTCCAAAATCCTCTGACCAGTATTTTACTCAGTGGCGAAATTCTTGCCAATCTCGTCGAGACGCGCCATTTCGAGCGGATTCCACACGTAGTGGATAATGTTAATGTCGTAGCAACAGGGATGCTGGAGATTGTACGGAATTTGCTTAATGTGAATCTTTTGGAATCCGGTGCTTTCCAACCCCGCCAAGAAATTTTCGACATCACACCTTTACTGCATCTTGCCGTCGAACAGTACATTGCTTCGGCTCGAACAAAACATATCACTTTGCACCTTCACACAGGAGAGATGAACAATACTGTTTGTGCCGATAGCCAAGCCCTCGCAAGGGTGGTCGATAATCTTATTTCTAATGCCGTCAAGTACTCACCGCACGGAAAAAATGTCTATATTCGCCTCAAACCAAGCACTGAAGCGATACGTCTGGAAGTGCAAGACGAAGGTGAAGGTATTTCGCCCGAAGATATGAACAAACTGTTCGTGAAGTTTAGCCGCCTTTCGGCGCGTCCCACGGGTGGCGAACACAGTACGGGACTGGGTTTGAGTATTGTCAAAAAAATGGTCGAAGCTATGGGGGGACGTGTGTGGTGTGAGTCAGTGCATGGCCATGGAGCGATGTTTATTGTCGCACTCCCAAGAGATTTGTCCTCTATTACGGGTGTGTGAATATCTTTCCGTTGGTAACTTCAAACAGCAAGCGAAGGCATAAGGCAGATTTGTGAAAAATATCCGATGGATAGCAAATAGTTTGTTCGGGGCAGGAGCGACACTGGTCATTCTTGTAGGAGTACTGTTGTGCTTTACGTCTCGTGCTATTGCTAGTGATGGCAGTCTTGCAGAGCGCCGTGTAGAG
>JANYDO010000075.1 GCA_025363605.1 Candidatus Kapaibacterium sp. | reverse complement strand
GCCGAATCCGGCACGGGAGGAAGTGGAAGTACGGTACACACTCCCGGCGGAGGGTGAGGTGAGGATAACCCTTCTGGACGCGCGAGGAACCGAAGTGATGGCGTTGGTCGCAGGCGAGCGCCAGCAGGCGGGCGAGTATAGTGTGCGGAGACCGGTGGCGGGGATGGCTAGTGGGAATTATACCATTAGGCTCATGCTGGGCGGACACAGCGCTAGCCAAAATCTTACTATTGTCAGGTAGATAAATAAATGTCAGCATAAGGTAAGCCCATTGATAACAAGGCGGGTACAGCGTTCCGATGTACCCGCCCTTTTATCATAACATTCGATAAATTTGCCGCAAGGTCAAAATATTTTTTGGATATTTCTACTTGAAACCCTATTTTAGGACAAGATACTCTTTTAACTGACAATCCAAATAAATCTTCTCAAATTTTATTTTGAGATAGCGAGATTTAGCGAAGAGTAGAACAGATAAAGAGTGAATTTATTTAAGACAAAGTGCTCTTTTGACTTGAAATAATTCTGAACTTCATCAACTGGCATTTTGAAAAATACACGCGCAATGCCCAATCTGAAAATATCACCACCGAATCAGGATGTGCCAAGCACATCGCAAACGCATTGCCATCACTGCGGAGAAATTTGCGCGGACGCAAGTATTACAGCAGATGACAAAGCCTTTTGCTGCGAGGGATGCAAGTTCGTCTATGAACTTTTGCGCGACAATAATCTTTGCACGTACTACGACATTAGCGCACAATCGGGCGTGTCGTTCAAAAATGCCTTGCCGGACAAACGCCGTAGCAGGTTTGACTATCTTGACGACCCGCAAACGCAGCAAAGTCTTCTTGAATTTACGAATGGGCTGATAGCCAAAACTACATTCCACCTGCCGCAAATCCACTGTTCATCGTGTCTCTGGCTTTTAGAAAAATTACACAAACTGAGCAACGGTATCATTTCTTCCCGCGTGGATTTTATGCGTAAAGAGGTCAGCATTACCTTCGACCCCGAGCAAATCTCGCTTCGCGGTGTGGTCGAATTGCTCACGACCATCGGCTACGAGCCGGAATTGCGTCAGCAAAATATCAGCATTTCTTCCAATAAAAAACAGAACAATGCGACGACGACGACGGCAACATCGCTCTACCTGAAAATCGGTATTGCCGGCTTTGCGTTCGGGAATACAATGATTTTCAGCTTTCCCGAATATCTTTCCGGTGTGGGCGAACTTGACTCGCGCCTCAGAATGTTTTTCGGCATAATGAGCATCGCGCTTGCCTTGCCCGTGCTTCTCTACTCCGCATCGGGCTATTTTCAATCATCGTGGCAAAGCCTGAAGCAGCGCCATATCAATCTTGACGTGCCGATTGCCATTGGTATTCTTGCACTCTTTGTGCGCAGTGTCGTTGAAATCGCCAGTGGCGCGACGAGTGGCTATCTTGATTCTTTCACGGGGTTGGTATTCCTGCTGCTGTGCGGAAAACTTTTTCAACAAAAGACGTTTGATGCCATTGCTTTCGACCGCGACTACAAATCGTATTTCCCTATTGCTGTCACGGTGCGCCGAAAAGGCAGCTCTGGCGCAGACGAGACGACGATTCCGCTCTCGGCGCTGGGCGTAGGCGAGCGGATGATTATTCGCAATAATGAACTTATTCCTGCCGATAGCGTGTTGGAATCAGCCGTCGGACACGTGGATTATAGCTTTGTGACGGGTGAATCTGCTCCCGTCGAGGTTTTGTGCGGGAATGTCCTCTATGCAGGTGGTCGCGTAATGGGTGCAGCACTGGAAATGACAAGCGTAAAAGATGTGTCGCAAAGCTATCTGACCTCGCTGTGGAATAATGAAACATTTCAAAAGCACCCCCAAAGCGCATTGGAGCAGGTCTCCGATACGTTTGGTGCGTACTTCACTGCATTTGTACTTGTGCTTGCGGGCGCAGCATTTCTGGCGTGGCTTCCAAACGTCGGCACGGCTGTCAATGCTGCAACTGCTGTACTCGTGATTGCGTGTCCATGTGCGATGACGCTTGCCGCACCCTTTGCGCTCGGCTGGACGCTCAAAATCTTCGGTAATGCTGGCTTTTATTTGAAAAACACATCCGTTGTGCTGGAGCTAACCCGCATCAATGCTGTTGTTTTCGATAAAACCGGTACGCTGACGAATGCAAGAACAAACCGTGTGCAATACAAAGGACAGGGACTGACATCGCACGAACAGGAATACTTAGCGGCAGCACTCCGGCACTCGACGCATCCGCTCACGCGCAGCATTGCGACGGTGATGCAATATGTCGGTATGCCCGCCGCGCAACTTCAAATTTCCAATTATGAGGAAATTCCTTCGCGTGGCTTTCAGTGCCGCGTGGAGGAGCATTATGTTCGTGTTGGCTCGGCGGAATTTGTCGGTGGTGAAACCGTAGAGAACACAACGATAATTTCCGCTAATGTTCATCCTGAGCGCCTACACTTTCAAAGTCCACATCTGGAAAGCCAGCATTTGCAAGGCGCACAAGTCCATATCGCCATAGACGGTGCGTACAAAGGTCTTTTCAATGTGAATGCTGAGTATCGAAGAGGCTTGGCTAAACTTTTTTCTCAACTGCGCCCAAAACACAAGCTCTATCTGCTCTCCGGCGATAATGATGCCGAACACGATACCCTGAGCGACCTTTTCACCGATGACCGCGCAATGGCATTTTTCCAAACTCCGCAGGACAAACTGGATTGCGTCAAAACCCTGCAAGAAAGCGGTCTGGGCGTGGCGATGGTGGGTGACGGGCTGAATGATGCCGGGGCGCTCCGGCAAAGTAATGTCGGCATTGCGCTTGCCGAAGAACGCGGCACGTTTTCTCCCGCCTGCGATGCGGTGATGTCGGCGCATAAACTGGACAGATTAGCAGATTTCATCGGCTTTGCGGGCTATACGCGGCGTGTGATTATTGCCGCCTTTTGGATTTCGGTTGTCTATAACATCGTGGGACTGAGCTGTGCGGTGATGGGCTTGCTTTCGCCGCTTGTAAGCGCAGTTCTCATGCCTGTCAGCAACGCGACGGTGATAGGATTTACGACAGCCGCAACAATATTGGGCGCAAAGCTACGCAAAATCTAGTGTTTTGCATCATTCGGTATTTGGAGAAAAGCGATGGCAACGGAAATGGTTATGATACTCGTCGGCTTCAGCACGGCTTTCGCGCTGACATTTTTAGCCGCATTTATTTGGGCAGTCAAATCGGGACAGTTCAAAGACAACACCACACCCGCTTTGCGGATACTTGTGGACGACAAAGAATAAGTACACATATTGTTTCACTTTTTATCGAGGAGTCTTGCAATGTCAACAGTTGAGACATTTCATTACGACAATAAAATAGTTCGCAATTTCAGTATTGCGACTATCGCGTGGGGACTTGTTGGCTTTTTGGTCGGCTTGATAGTCGCATTAAAGCTGGTGTTTCCAGACTTTCTAGGGTTCATGCCGGTTCTTTCCTACGGGCGCTTGCGTCCTTTGCACACCAACGCGGTGATTTTCGCCTTTGCGGGCAATGCCATTTTTGTTGGCGTGTATTACTCGCTCCAGCGCCTCTGCAAGGCGCGTATGTTCAGCGACCTTCTGAGCACCATACATTTTTGGGGCTGGCAGTTGATTATTGTTTCCGCCGCACTCACGCTTCCGCTTGGCTTTACCACCAGCAAGGAATATGCGGAATTGGAATGGCCTATTGATATAGCCATCACGCTGGTCTGGGTTGCTTTTGGGGCAAATATGTTTGGCACAATTCTGAAGCGCCGTGAGAAGCATCTTTACGTGGCAATTTGGTTCTACATTTCCACGTTCCTCACCGTCGCTCTCTTGCACGTGGTCAATTCGTTTGAATTACCCGTTACGTTCCTCAAAAGCTACTCGTTCTATGCGGGTGTCCAAGACGCTCTGGTGCAATGGTGGTACGGACACAATGCGGTTGCATTCTTTCTGACAACGCCATTTTTGGGAATGATGTATTATTTCATTCCGAAAGCGGCGAACCGTCCGGTGTTTTCCTATCGTTTGTCCATCATTCACTTTTGGGCGCTTATTTTCATTTACATCTGGGCAGGACCGCACCATCTTCTCTACACAGCGCTTCCAGACTGGGCGCAGTCGGTGGGAGTCGTGTTCTCCTTTATGCTTATTGCGCCGTCGTGGGGCGGTATGATTAACGGGCTGATGACGCTGAGGGGCGCATGGGATCGCGTCCGCGAAGACCCGGTTTTGAAATTCATGGTCGTCGGCGTTACTGCCTACGGTATGTCCACGTTTGAAGGTCCGATGATGTCGCTGAAAAACGTCAATGCTATCACGCACTACACCGATTACGTCATTGGACACGTTCACATTGGCGCACTGGCGTGGAATGGCGGCTTGGCGTTTGGAGTGTTGTACTACGTTATTCCAAAGATATTTCGCACGAATATTTTCTCCAACAAACTCGCTAATTTCCACTTCTGGGCAGCAACGCTCGGCATTGCTTTCTACGCGATACCGCTCTACTGGGGCGGCATTACGCAAAGTCTGATGTGGAAAGAGTTCACGGCAGAAGGCGTACTGCGCTATCCGAATTTCCTCGAAACCGTCACGCAAATTATCCCGATGTACGCCATGCGAGCAGTGGGCGGAACGCTCTACATCATTGGTGCATCGGCAGGCGCGTACAACCTCTACAAAACGGCAAAAAGCGGTTCGCTTATGGCAAACGAAGAAGCACACGCCGCACCACTCACGAATGAAGCCGATCCAGCGGGAACGTACTGGCACCGCGTCTTGGAAGGCAAGCCAATTCAATTTGCAATTTTCAGCTTTGTTGCTATCGTGATTGGTGGCGTTGTGGAATACATTCCGACGGTTCTCATCAAATCGAACATCCCGACTATTTCCAGCGTCAAGCCCTACACGCCGCTTGAAATCGAGGGTCGTGACGTTTACATCAAAGAGGGCTGCGTCGGCTGTCACTCGCAAATGGTTCGCCCGTTCCGCTCAGAAACGGTGCGTTATGGCGAGTATTCCAAAGCAGGCGAGTTTGTGTATGACCATCCCTTCTTGTGGGGATCGAAGCGCACGGGACCCGATTTGCACCGCGTCGGCGGGAAATATCCTGATTCGTGGCACTATATGCACTTCAAGAACCCGCAAACTATCTCGCCCGGTTCGATTATGCCTGCTTATCCGTGGCTTTCGGACACAAAGGTTGACCAGAGCCACATCGAGGGCAAAATTATCACACTGCGCCGCTTAGGTGTGCCGTACCCGGAAGGCTTTGAAAAACAAGCAAACGCGGACATGAAAGCACAGTCGGAAATCGTCGCAAAGCGTCTCGCTGACGGCGGTGCTCAGGTTGACCCGCAGTCGGAAATGGTTGCGCTCATTGCGTATCTGCAGCGCCTCGGCACCGACATTAAGCACGCGCCAAAAGAAGAAATCGAAGGCGGGAAACCGCAAGCAGATGTGAAATAGATTCTTGTCGAATGGGACACGGATTTGGCGGATTGTTCAGGATGAAGAGGATTTTTTCTCACCTGAACAATCCAAAAAATCCCAGCAATCCCAATAATCTCACATAATCCCAGTCCACTAATCCCAAGTATAATATCATGACAAAAAACGTTCTTCAATCCATCGTTGGCGCAGATGTGTTCGCTATCTTCTCGCTTTTGCTCTTTGTGGCAGTTTTTGCGCTGATGCTCTTTTTTGTGATGCGCTCCAGTAAGCAGTATATCGCTCGCATGGCGGCAATGCCGCTTGATGACGACGGAACGCTCCCCGATGTGTTGACCGCTAAGATAATCGCAACAGATACAACGAAATAATAATTTTTTCGCAACTGTTTAGGTCTCATGTTAATTTCACTCATTCGCCCCCTTGATAAAGGGGGAACGGGGGATTTTCTGCGTACAATGAGTGATTTC
>JANYDO010000033.1 GCA_025363605.1 Candidatus Kapaibacterium sp. | reverse complement strand
TGCGCCTTTCGACAAATCCCCCACTCGCTGCGCTCGTCGCCCCCTTTGTCAAGGGGGCTGATTTAATGCAGATTTCAGCCTTAACTTAATGACATTGGTCGTAAAGCCCCCTTCACCACAAAAGCCCGTTTGGATGGATATCAACCAAACGGGCTTTTTTTGTGCTGTGAGCATCTGGACGGTAATACTTGGAACACAGACAGGAATGTCTGTGCTGCCGAAGCCAGATTTCATGAGCAGTACAGACATTCCAGTCTGTGTAGGTAGTTCAAGATAATTTCGTTCAATATCTTGGTGAAAACAATTTAGTGCCGGAAATGCCGCACTCCGGTAAACATCATCGTAATTCCTTTTTCATCTGCCGAAGCAATCACTTCCGCGTCTCGCACCGAGCCACCCGGCTGGATAACTGCCGTCGCACCGGCTTTGACCGTTTCCAACAGCCCGTCGGAAAATGGGAAAAATGCGTCCGAAGCAACCGCCGAACCCTTCAAATCAATGCCAGCCGCTTCTGCCTTCCGTGTAGCAATAGCAGCCGAATCCACACGCGACATCTGCCCGGCACCGATAGCAAGCGCACGGTCTCCGGCAGCATAGACAATAGCGTTGGATTTGACGTGCTTCGCAATACGCCATGCGTATTCAAGTGCTTTACGCTCTTCGTCCGTGGGTTGACGCTTCGTCACAACGTCCGTTCCATCAGTGTTCCAGAGCAGCGTGTCTGCGCTTTGGAGCAACATCCCGCCTGCGATTGCTTTCACTTCCAATCGCAGCGAAACTCGAAGTGCATCATAGTTCACCGTCATCAGTCGGCGATTTTTCTTTTGCTGAAGCAGTTCCAATGCGGCAGGTGTGTATGCAGGCGCAATGACGACTTCGGTAAAAATTTCGTCCACTGTTTTTGCTGTTTCAAGGTCAAGTTCACTCGTAAACGCGATAATACCACCAAAAGCAGAAGTCGTATCGCACGAGTACGCCTTCAAATACGCTTCTTTGAGCGTTGCTGCCGAGCCGACACCGCAAGGATTCGTGTGCTTGATGATGACTGCCGTTTCACCTATGCCCGTACCCAAGAACTCCAGTGCCAGCTTTGCTGCGGCATCCATGTCGAGAAGGTTATTGTAGGAAAGCTCTTTGCCGTGCAGATATTGAAAAATATCGCTGTATGCGGCTCCCGTACCGGATTGCTTGTAGAGAGCGGCTATTTGGTGCGGGTTTTCGCCATAGCGCAGTTCTTGTTCTTTGCGTAGCGCAATCGGTAAGGTTGTCGGCAAGAGGTGTGAAGCGCTCTCGGAAGCAGTCTTACGTGAAAAGTACCCCGCAATCATGCCGTCGTAATAGGCTGTATGCGAAAATGCTTCATGCGCTAAGGAAAGCCTCGTGTCTTCGGGAATTGCGCCGTCGTGGGTGTGGAGAGCGCTCAAAATCTCATCGTAGCGGGCGGGATTCGTTACCACTGCCGTCCAACGGTAATTTTTCGCCGATGCCCGAATCATTGCAGGACCGCCAATATCAATGTTTTCGATAATATCTTCATGCGTGGAATCAGGATTGTCCAGCGTTTTCTCGAAAGGATAGAGATTCACGACCACAAGGTCAATGGACTGAATCATATTTGCTTCCATTTGCTGAACGTGCTTCGGATTGTCCAGCACCGCCAGCAATCCCCCGTGAATAGCGGGATGCAGCGTTTTGACGCGCCCGTCAAGAATTTCGTCAAAGCCCGTCACTTCGGCAATGCTCACCACCGGAACGCCTGCCGCCTTGAGTTCGTGAGCTGTTCCGCCCGTAGATATGATCTGAATATCGCGCTCGGCAAGTTTCCGGGCAAAATCAACGATATCCGTTTTATCCGAGACGCTAATCAGCGCTCTGCGGATAACGTGCGTGGAAGGATGAAGCATAATATGGATAAAGGTAAAAAAATAGAAAAGGCGTGGACAAGTGTATGCTGACACAAGAAGCGTAAATTTACAACCTCACAAGGCAATGCACAACGATTTTAGCCGTAAGGAATATTTTTCTTTTATTGCCAATAATGTGCAAAAATTAAAAGGAAAAGCGGTAATTATTGCCAATAATGTGATTTTTTTTGCCATTATTTGCATACTGGACAAAAGCGTAGTATATTCGCTTGTAGCGAAATTGTCCGCCAATCGTGCGTTGACTGCTCCATGAACCCTTATCAACACTGAATGTAACTACAACTGGAGATACATGACATGAAACCAACAATAGACCCTCGCATTATCGAGATATTCAAAGAAGTAACCGTTATTCCGGCGCTTTCCGGTAAAGAACGCCTGATGGCTGATTACATCCATACTTTCGTCAACGGCTTGGGGCTACATTCTTACGAAGACAATACCTTCACGCACTGGGACGGCGATGCGGGCAATATCTTGTGTCCGGTTGCCGGAGGCGGGGATTTTATCATGACTGCCCATATGGACACACCACGCCCGACGACAGACACGAAGGTCATCGTGGACGACGAAAAAATAACATCTGACGGCACAACGGCGCTTGGTGTGGACAATCGTGCAGGCGTTACGATTTTGCTTTACACGCTGGAAAAAATTGTCAAGGAAAACATCCGGACGCGCGGCTTCACCGTTGCTTTCACGACCTGCGAGGAAACAACGCTGGACGGCTCAATGAACATTCCGCTTCATCAAGAAATTGATATGGCGTTTGTCTTTGATTCCTCGATGCGTCCCGGTAATTTCGTGTGCGAATCCTGCGGCGCGATTACCTTCAAAGCTACATTTATTGGCAAGGCTGCGCACTCCGGCATTGCACCCGAAAAGGGCATCAATGCTATTGTGGCAGCCGCAAAAGCTATCAGTCGAATTCCCATCGGGCGCGTGGACGGCACAACGACCCTCAATGTCGGTATGATTCACGGCGGCGAAGCAGTGAACGTTGTTCCGGCAAAGGCAACAATTGACGGGGAAATACGTTCTATGGATTTGCAACTCGTCGAGGATTTGGCGAAAAAAATCCAAACAACCTTTGAGGCGGCAGCGGCAGAAGTCGGCGCGGGGCTGGAATTTACGGCGCGGTGGGACTTTACGCCATACCACATCAAAAACGATGACCGCGTGTTCCAAGAAATCAGTCACGCTATTGAAAAAGTCGGACTCACGCCGAATCCCTCCGTCTCGTGGGGCGGCAGCGATGCCAATTCGTTCAATCGGCGCGGTATCAAAGCAGTGAACATCGGCATCGGCGCACAGAATCCACACGCAAATACTGAATTTATCTACCTCGAAGACCTTCAGAAATCCGCCGATATTGCGCTGGAGGTTATTCGGGAGCAGAATTTTTTGCATGATCAGGTGAGTAGGTAAATTCAATACTGAATGTTACGTTTTGAACTCTGAATGATCACTATTTTGCTTTCACATCTTTATTTCGGCATTAGTAATTTATGACTTATTACATCAGGTTTTATGGTCTTGTGGGCATATTTCTGCTCTTTAGTACCACACAATATTCTTTTGCAACTGGGGCGGAAGATTCGGTGCACTCCTCTCTCCTTCTGCGCGATAGCATAAGTGCGGCTTCGAGGCAAACGCTTGGACAGCCGACAGGCACAACTACGCCCGGTGACTACCCATTTTCACCTGCACAAGATCGACGGTTTTACGAATCGCTCGCATTGCCGCTCTCACCGCAAATCCGTTTTCGTTTTGATGCACGTCGGTTCTTTGATGAAACATTTGCTCTTCCTGACGTAACTCCAACGGTGAACGAAATTGCGCGTCAGAATGTGAACGTCCAATCGCTCATATCACCTTTAGAAATGTCCGAAATACGTGAGTACAAGGAGCATTTGAGTCATTCGTTTAGTATTCCGGGCATAAAAACGTTTGGCGTTTTGCCCGGACTGTTTGAGGCAGGTAATCTTGGTTTTATCACCGACACTTTTCACGAAGATGTTACTCCCGTGTTACTATATACGCTCGACGAGCCTGCATTTGTGAACGTAAGTGTTTTTTCACAGCAAGCAGCACGTGTACAATTGCTTTTTCATGGACTTCAGGAAATTGGCTCGTATTCGCGGGTTTGGAACGGACGCAATGATGACGGCATGAAAGTAGCCACCGGAGATTATGTTGGTATTGTCGCCATTGGTACGAAAACGGCACTTCGTAAACGTATTCGCGTTGATTAGGAGTTTTTTGACACTCCCCATGCCTGAAGGCAGGGGATTCTTGGGCTACCCGACTAACGCCGTTGTATATCTCCCAAGCTATCACGGTCTGCCCGACCGCTAAGGCTGTATTAGAGCCATTTGTTTGTTTCGTCAGACGACAAATTG
>JANYDO010000032.1 GCA_025363605.1 Candidatus Kapaibacterium sp. | reverse complement strand
CAAAAAAATGGGCAAAGACATTCCGGCAATTCTTCAGGAATATGCGGCAAAAGGCGCAAAATTCTACCCTGACGACAAACCAATGCCTCGTCCTGCGGGCGTAATCCACGTTCCGGACGTGCGCCGCGACGAGAAGCGCATCGTCAAAGGTATGGACAATGCGAGTCTCGTGGACATTGGCGACGGCGTACTCTTGCTTGAGAAACACACCAAAATGAACGTGCTGACACAAGACGTGACCGCACTCATGGAACTTGCTGTTGAGATTATCCCAAAGAATGGCTACACAGGCTTGGTTATCGGTAATCAAGGCGATAATTTCTGCGCAGGAGCGAATGTACTCGTGATGGCAATGGGTGCACAAGCGGGACAATTTGATGCCATTGATGCAGAAATGATTCGCTTCCAGACTGCTATTCGTGCAGTGCGCTATGCGCCATTCCCCGTTGTGACGGCTCCCTTTAATCTGACACTCGGCGGTGGTGTGGAAATGACCATGATTGCTGATGCTCGCGTCGCAAGTGCTGAAACATATATGGGATTGGTAGAGGCAGGGGTAGGCTTAATTCCTGCCGGCGGCGGCTGTACAGAACTGCTTTGGCGCTTTAATCAGCAACTGCATCCCGACGCAGAACCGTTTGAAGCCGTCAAACGCGCATTCCAGCTTATTTCAATGGCAAAAGTTTCAACTTCAGCCTACGAAGCGCAGGAAATGGGATTGCTCCTGCCAACCGATATTATCACCATGAACCGTCAGCGCGTCATTGCCGATGCAAAGCGCCGTGTGCAAGAGTTGGCAGTGGATTACCTTCCGCCTTTGCCACGCCGTATCAAGGTTTTGGGCGAATCGGCATACGCAAACCTTTCGATGGCTATTTGGGGTATGCGCGAAGCAAACTATATCAGCGATTACGATGTACACCTCGCTAAATCACTCGCTCGTGTTCTTTCCGGCGGCACACAAAACTTTGCCACCGAAGTCAGCGAAGAATATATGCACGACTTAGAGCGTGAAGTCTTCGTTGACCTCTGGAAGCAGCCCAAAACGCAAGAGCGCGTTATGGCAATGCTCACCACCGGAAAGCCGCTTCGTAACTAATCTGCAAAGTACAGAAACATATAAAGGGCGAGAAAGAATCTTCTTTCTCGCCCTTTTTTTATCCATCCATTTTCGGCAATAATCACACGACATATTGCAATAAATCCGGTCGGTCGTTCAAATACTCGTAGGTGATATTTCGTGCTTTCATGCGCTCTACAAGTGCGTCAAAATCTTCCCGCCGCTGCAATTCCAGCCCAACCACAGCCGGACCCCTTTCACGACTTGTTTTCTTGGAATACTGAAAATAGGCAATGTCGTCGGTCGGACCCAATACTTCCGATAAAAACTCTCGCAAAGCGCCCGCTCGCTGCGGAAAACGCACGATAAAGTAGTGTTTCAGCCCTTCGTAGAGCATGGAACGCTCTTTGATTTCTTCGGTGCGAGTAATGTCGTTGTTGCTGCCGCTCACAATGCAAACGACGTTTTTGCCGCGAATCTGCTCGCGGTAATGTTCCAGAGCCACAATAGCAAGCGCTCCGGCGGGTTCGACGACAATCGCTTCTTCGTTGTACATCCGCAAAATACGCCCGCAGACCTGTCCCTCCGGCACCAGCACGACATCATCCAAGAATTCTTTGCAAATGGCAAACGTCAAATCGCCCACGCGCTTCACTGCTGCACCATCCACAAACTTATCAATCTTCTCTAAGGTCGTGTTTACGCCATTTTTGATTGATTCGTGCATGGCGGGTGCGCCAAGCGGCTCCACGCCTATCAGTTTCGTGCGCGGACTAAGCGTTTTGAAGACACTGGAAACGCCCGCAGACAAGCCGCCGCCGCCCACTGGCATAAAGACGTAATCTATCTGCTCTTCGGCATCATCGAGGATTTCCAAGCCCACTGTTGCTTGACCTTCTATCACTTTCGGGTCGTCGAAGGGATGAATAAACGTTTTGCCGTTGTGCGTACAGTCCTGAAGCGCTTCTTTGTAGGCATCATCGAAGGTATCGCCCGTCAGCACTACCTCGACCCACTCTTTACCGAACATCTTCACTTGGCGTACTTTCTGGTTTGGCGTGGGTGCGGGCATAAAAATTTTGCCATGAATTCGCAAGCGTTGGCAGGACAGCGCCACGCCTTGCGCATGATTTCCCGCCGAAGCACAGACCACACCACGAGCGCGTTCATCTTCGGAAAGGCTTGAAATCTTGTTATACGCACCGCGAATTTTATAGGAGCGCACAATTTGTAAGTCTTCGCGCTTCAGAAAAATATGTGCGCCAAACTCTTCGGAAAGATTTGCGTTTTGCTCAAGCGGCGTTTGCCGTGCCACGCCACGCATGGCGAGTTCGGCAGCTTTGACGGCTTCGAGACGAGGGATAAAGATGGTACTTGATGATGTGGTCGAATTATTACTCATAAATATTTGTAGTATTATCGGTTACAGGTTTTCAAATACATTTTTAGCTACACCTGACTGCCGAATAATGGATTGAAGCGTACCGATATGAAGTTCTTTGTGGTCAGGAACAGGAACGGTAATCGTTGTTGTTTCCAAACGCTTTTGCATAATAATGTGGCTACCTTTACGGCGAACTTCCATAAATCCATGCAACGCCAGAAGAGGACAACATTCATTGCCCGAAAGTACACGCAAATTAGACATCTGTTCCTCAATGCGGATTATGGAGTTTTCTTGCTGCAAGCGTTCTTGGATTTCCTCAGCAGAAGCACATTCAAAAAAAAGCTCAACAGCCTCCGTCAAGTTTTTCTGTGCTTCCTCAACAGTTTCACCCTGCGAAGCAATATCAAGTTCTGCACAAAGCGCCACAAAACCCAATGAGTTTTCACGCTCAATAATAGCTTTGACACTCCCCATGCCTGAAGGCAGGGGATTCTTGGGCTACCCGACTAACGCCGTTGTATATCTCCCAAGCTATCACGGTCTGCCCGACCGCTAAGGCTGTATTAGAGCCATTTGTTTGTTTCGTCAGACGACAAATTG
>JANYDO010000029.1 GCA_025363605.1 Candidatus Kapaibacterium sp. | reverse complement strand
CAATTTGTCGTCTGACGAAACAAACAAATGGCTCTAATACAGCCTTAGCGGTCGGGCAGACCGTGATAGCTTGGGAGATATACAACGGCGTTAGTCGGGTAGCCCAAGAATCCCCTGCCTTCAGGCATGGGGAGTGTCAATCATTCATCCGCTAGAAAATATCTGTCGGCAAGCTCTTCGCCAATACCGTCCAGAAAACGGGAGACTTTGCCCAGCACCATGCCGCTCTCTCGGTCGAAGATATTGATGGGATAGCTGATGAAAAGCCGCTCCTTTGCCCGCGTACAGGCGACATAAAAGAGCCGACGCTCTTCTTCCAGTGTGTCCTCCGATTCAAACGCCCGCACAGGCGGGAAGCGCCCGTCAAGCGCCCAGAGCATAAAGACTACGCCCCACTCCAAGCCTTTGGCAGAATGAATCGTGGAAAGCGTGAGAAACTCGGTTTCAGTGCCCGTTGCGGCAACATCCTCGACGGATTCTGTTGGCGGCTCGATTGCCATATCTGCCAGAAGTGCAGGCACAGAGCGGTATCGCTCGGCAATGCTGCCCATGGTTTCGATGTCCTTGAGGCGCTTTTTGTAGTCATCATATTTTTTCTTCATCTGCGGACGGTAGTAATCAATAATCTGCCACACCTTCGCACCGGGCGCTTCATTGCTTTCTTCCAAACGTGCCAGCAGTGAAAATAGCATCCTAATTTGCTCATCGCCTCGTGCGATGTCTTTCAGATTTTGGGTGTTTTGCAGCGTTACCGTGCCGCTCACCAGCGCCTCAATCACGTTGTTTGCCGTTTTGGGTCCCACGCCTTCCAGAAGCAGTAAAATTCTATTCCAACTCACAGCATCTTTGGGATTGACCAACACTCGCAAATGAGCGATAACGTCTTTCACGTGAGCCGTCTCGATGAATTTGAATCCACCAAATTTTTGATACGGAATATTAGCCCGATGAAGTTCAATCTCAAGGTCGAAAGAGTGGAAGCCGGAACGCATCAGCACAGCAATATCATCCAGAGGCAATCCCGCTTCGCGGTATTCCAAGACTTGCTGAACGATGAATTGCGATTGCTGTTGCTCGTTTTCTGCTTGTACGATTGCCGGAAAGGTGCTGCCGGACTTGCGGGAAAAGAGTTCTTTATCAAAGCGATAGGTAGCGCGGCGGATGATTTCGTTGGTCAAACTCAAAATTGGCTGTGTAGAGCGGTAATTTTCTTCCAATTTGATAACGCGGCACTTTCGGAAGGCATCGGGGAAACGCAAGATATTTTCAAAATTTGCTCCGCGAAAGGCGTAAATGCTTTGCGCGTCGTCGCCGACTGCCATCACGTTTTCGTGCAGCGCCGAGAGCGTCAGCACAATCTCGTGCTGAAGCGCGTTGGTATCTTGGTATTCGTCCACCATCACATAGCGGTATTTTTGTTGCACATCCCGCTTTATTTCAGGGTTTGTACGCATGAGGTTCAGAAAGACGACGAGCAGATCATCGTAATCCATGAGATTGTGCTTGCGCTTGTAATACCCGTAGAGGTCGCATAAATGCTTAATGTCGTCGGTGTCCTCCGTAAACTGCGGATAATCTTTCTTCACGACCGCTTCTACGGTCATCTGGCAATTTGCTGATGTGCTAAAGATGCTCAGAAGTGTGTTTTTGCGCGGGAAGCGGCGTTTTTTGTCTTTGCTTTTGCTTGATTCCACAAATTGCGAGCGAAGCAGATTCACCACATCTTCTGCATCAGACTGGTCTAAAACGCTGAAATTACCGTCATAGCCAAGCGGCGCAAGCGTTTTCGCTGCGCGGCGCAAGTATCCATGGGCAAACGAATGAAATGTCCCGCCGGAAACCGCTTCACATCTGCCGTCCAGTAGATGTGATGCACGACGAAGCATTTCTGCGGCGGCTTTGCGGGTGAAGGTGAGCAGCAAGATAGATTCCGGCGCAATTCTGTCTTCAATGAGCCGTGCCACGCGGTATATCAGCGTCCGCGTCTTGCCCGTGCCTGCACCTGCCACGACCAATACTGCGCCGGTGTCGTGCATGACGGCTTGAAGCTGCTCGGCGTTCAATTCGTCGGCATAACGAATTTTGTAGGATTCAAGCGGT
>JANYDO010000028.1 GCA_025363605.1 Candidatus Kapaibacterium sp. | reverse complement strand
GGGTAGCTTCATCCTGATGCCGATGAATGTAGCGTTGATATTCTTGGGCATCAAAGCCACGAGCCAGAAATTTGGAGCGAATATGTTTCATATATGCAAGATACACTATTTTGCGATAATCTTACCCGAAAGGGAATAGTTGAAAAAATCTCCTGCAAATGCCGGAAACATCACGTTGTCATACCGACGCAGGTCGGTATCTATATCGAAAGGAAACAGCACCGTGCGATTCCAATGGATGCCGACCTGCGTCGGCATGACAGCTTTTTTTGACTAAACCAAAAAAGAGAACAAAAAAAACGCCGGACAGAATGTTCTCTATCCGGCGTTTCGGAGTGCGAACGCGAGTTCGCACTAATCTACATCATTTTCGAGCGACTGTCTTTAGTTCAAGTCTTTTCCGGCTTTGAGTTTCTCAATGCCCGCTTGGATATTTTTTTTGTTTGCTTCGTCGGGATTGAGCGAAAGTGCTTTTTCTGCGGCTTTTATTGCTTTTGCATACTCGCCAAGCGACGAATAGCCACGAGCCAAGCCCCATTGCGGTACCCAGTCTTTGGGGTTGCGCTGTGCGTTTAGCTCGAAGATTTTCATAGCCTCTTGCTTGCGCCCTTGCGCTTGAAGAGAGCGGGCGTGATTGTGCAAATCCATCATCGTTGCCGAAGGGAGGCTGATAGCGATGTTCATCACCGAATCGGCGGCGGGCTGCTTACCAAGTTTGGCAAGAAGTCCCGATTTGGTGCTGAGAGTGCGGAAATTTTTCTCGCCGAGAAAGGGTGCGGAAATGGAATAATCCGCCCAGCGCAATCCTTCTTCGAGGTTGGTATTATTTTGCAAACAAAATGCTGCCGCTTGCTGCCAGCTTTGCCACGAAAACCCGATTTCGCCTTGCAACTCTTTCCGCATTTGAGCAACGTAGTAGTCATTGATGCCGGGAACGGTAATGGCAAAGGGAACGCGCAGATTCTCCCACATCATCGCGCAGACGGCGCTTGAGGGCTTGCGTTCTAGAAATTCGTAGGTGAGCCACTGGCGAAATTCATTTTTTGCAGGTTTCACTTTCACCCGCACAGCATCTTCGGACTCGCGGTAGAAGTAGCTGCCCCATTGCCATGAATTTTTGGAAAGAATAAGCGTCCATTCTTGAGCATCGGGAATAAAATGAATACCGTATTTCCCGGCGGCTATGGGCTTGCCTTCCAGCACCACATCATGCGAAAATTCGATGGTGGTGCCTTCGTTTGCACCGCCGCGCCATGGCATCGGCTCATAGAGACCAAAATCGGATTTGGGCATACCGTAGGGAACAAGCTGTCCCCAGATTTTGCCCGTTCTGTCTTCGCCGGTGGGACTGGTCACGTTGGGGCTGTTGTAATCAATCGTTACCCGCACGATACCGATATACTGCGTTACTGCTGCATGTTGGTTGTTGCCACTGGGCGGCGCGGTCAAGCGATATTGCTGTGCAATCGCTACTCCCTGTGGCATTGTAGAGCCAAGTACCGCAACGAAAGCTGCAATCGTACACAAACGCAAACGAAAGCGAAGCGATGAAATCATGGTTATACCCTTAAAATGTAAGAGGAAAAAAGTTGCGCTACGTTATACCGTATTTTTGCAAAAGAGTTTCACGAGAGCAAACGAACAAAAGAAGTGAGTTTTTTAGGGAGAAATTCTCCGTCCGAAACACGAACAATTTTTGTATCTTTGAGGTTTTCCTATTCACCCTGTTTTGCGTCGTATTACTTCACTCTTGCTTTTTTGCTATGGTACAAATTGAAACTTTTCCTAACCCCGCTCCCAAAGGACGGCGCTACACCATTTCTCACTCGAATCCAGAGTTTACGTCTGTTTGCCCCAAAACAGGATTGCCGGATTTTGGTACGATTACCGTGAAATACATCCCTGACGAAACCTGCATCGAACTGAAAGCGCTGAAATACTACTTCCTCGACTTCCGTAATAAAGGAATTTTCTACGAAGCCGTTACCAATCAGATTTTGGATGACCTCGTTGCCGTTTGTAATCCGCTTGAAATGGACGTTATCGCCGAGTGGATGCCGCGCGGTGGAATTACGTCGGTGATTGTGGCTTCGCACAAAAAATAGTTTTGAATGTTCTGTGTTGAGTCTTGAATGAACAGATTTTTTTGTGGTGATAATTCGTCAGCCGCAGAACAATGCGCCTTTCGACATTCAGCATTCAAAACTCAAAATTTCTTACCATGACAACTCGCATTGCAAAAGAATTTCACTGGGAAATGGCTCACCGACTGCCCTACCACACGGGCGGCTGCCAGAACGTGCATGGACACTCGTATCGGCTCTGGGTGGAAGTGGAAGGCGAGCCGGATGCGCAAGGCATGGTGATGGATTATCTCGACCTCAAAACTGTCGTGGAGCCGCTTGTCAAGCAGCTTGACCACTCGTTTCTCTGCGACCGCTCGGACGAAATGATGATGCGATTTTTTCACGATAATACGCTGAAGGTGAATTACGTGGATTTCCCGACAACGGCAGAAAATCTTGCGGCATATTTGCTCAAAGAAATTACACTTCGTCTTCGCGAATCGCAGAACGTCCTTGTGAAGCGTCTGCGCGTCCGTGTCCAAGAGACCGAGCGCACCTACGCGGAAGTTTCTCAAGAGTTCTAACGAAAGAAATTTCCGGAAAGGATATAGGTAACGGATGAACGATGAACTAGGTGAACCACAGGATAATACTGCGCCGGAGCCACTAGACGCTCCCGAACAGGAAGTCGAAGCGCTCACATCGCCGGAAGAAATCGAACAGCAAGCCGCCGACGAAGAGCAGCAACGGGAAATTGAACTCCGGCAATCGCAAGAACGCACGGAAAAAGCCGAGCGCGATGCTCTTATCGCAAGAACGACGTTTCATTTATTGCCCGAAGTCTTTACGATACTGCGTTTGCCTGTGGAGGTGAAACAAGTACCCGATTTCGTCTGGAAGTCGTCGTTCTACACCATTTCGCGCAGCCCCGATGAATTATCGCTTGTCTGCGAAGAACGCCTAGTGGTACGCAACATAGACCACTACGGACTTGGCAATGTTGCCCGTATTGACGGTAACTGGCGTATTTTGAGGCTTGGTGTGATGGATTTGTCACTTGTGGGCATCGCCGCAAAGTTTTCCGGTGTGCTGGCAGAAGCGGGCGTAAATATCAATATCATTTCCACCTACGACACCGATTACGTCATGGTCAAGCAAGCAAAACTCTCAAGAGCGCTCACGGCATTGCGTGAAGCAGGCTATACGGTCGAGTAAATGCGCCTGATGCGGCGTTTTCAAAATTCTTAATTCGTCATTCCTCATTCCCCTCATTTTCCTCAATTATGGTTCGTGTACGATTTGCTCCTTCCCCGACGGGATACCTTCACGTAGGCGGCTTGCGCACTGCGCTCTACAATTATCTTTTTGCTAAACGTCATGGCGGCGTGTGTATTTTGCGCATCGAAGACACCGACAGAACACGTTTGGTGGAAGGCGCTGCCGAAGCACTTCTGACTACACTGCGTTGGGCGGGCATTGAGTTTGACGAAAGCCCAGAAAAGGGTGGTGATTGTGGTCCTTACGTGCAATCGGAACGCTTCGACCTTTATCGTCAATACGCGGCAGAACTTGTAGAGCGTGGTGCGGCATATTACGCCTTCGACACGGCGGAGGAACTGGACGCTATGCGCAAACGAATGCAGGATGCAGGCGTGGCGTGGCGCTACGACCGCACGACGATGCGCAACCAATACACACTCGGCGAAGCAGAAACAAAGCGCCTTCTGGCGGAAGATGCTCCCAAAACTGTCCGCATGAAAGTACCGCTTTCGGGTGAGATTCGTTTTGATGATTTGGTGCGCGGTCCCATCGAAGTACCGGCGCGGGATGTGGACGACCAAATCTTACTCAAATCCGATAATTTCCCGACATACCACCTTGCGAATATCGTGGATGACCATTTTATGAACATCACGCACGTTATTCGTGGCGAAGAATGGCTTCCTTCCACGCCGAAACACGCTTTGCTGTATGATGCACTTGGCTGGGAACGCCCGCAGTTCGCGCATTTGCCGCTCTTGCTGAATCCCGACAAAACCAAACTGAGCAAGCGCCAAGGCGACGTGGCGGTGGAAGATTACCGCGAAAAAGGCTATTTCCACGAAGCATTGGTGAATTTTGTGGCGCTCTTGGGCTGGAACCCAAGCAGTGACCGTGAAATTTTCTCTATGCAGGAACTCATTGATACCTTCGACCTTCCGAAAGTGAATAAAGCCGGAGCAGTCTTTGATGTGCAGAAACTGGACTGGATGAACAGCGAATACCTCCGTGCAAAGCCGTTGGACGAACTAGCGCGAGACATTATGCCCGCCATGCAAGCAAGTGGCGTTACGACCACACCCGACTATCTCGCAAGCGTCATCGGGCTTGTGCGGGAGCGGATTCACAAACTCAACGAAGTTCCCGCGTTCACGACGTATATGTTCCATGCGCCAACTGAATACGAAGCCGAGTTCAAAGAAAAACACTGGCTGCCGGAACACGCAGCGCCCGTGCGCTCTCTGGCAGAACGCCTTGCGACAACGGAATGGCATCACACGCCGCTTCAAGAAGTAACGAAAGCGTTTGCAAAAGAATCCGGCATCAAAGTCGGCGTGTTTATGAACGTGCTGCGCCTGATGATTACGGGACGTTCGGTCGGTGCGGGTATGTTCGAGACGATGGAGCTTTTGGGTAAAGAAGAGTGTTTGAAGCGTGTGGAGACTGCATTAAAAGCGTTTGGTGGGTAATAACAAAACTACGAAATTGTGATACAAGATTTTTTAGCAAAAGCGCAAGAGAATTTGCACGATGCAGAGCGGGCATTGGAAGAAGGGCGACCTAATGCCTGTGCCAATCGTGCATATTACTCAGCTTTTCAGGCTGCTATTGCGGCACTGGCAAAGGAAAATGTATTGCACTCCAAGAATCCTCATTCTTGGGTACAAGCACAATTCGCCGAATTGTTAGTAAAGCGCAGGAAGCGCTATCCGGCAGCAATGGCTTCAATACTGATGCCGATGCAAGAACTTCGAGATAAAGCAGACTACAAGCCGCTTGCTGTTAGTAAAAGCGAGGCGGCAAAACAAGTACGCGATGCAAAACTGTTCTATTCTACCATTATTGCAGCAATACAGCCATGAAACGCAAAGTACAACAACTCGCAAAGAGCCTTTACGAAGAGACCAAACAACGCTTTCCGGCGATTCAGTTTATTAACGTTCAAGAACATCCTGAACAAGCAGACCGCTTTTGGATAAACGTCGGTGGCGATTTAGACGAGCAAGAGCAAGAGTCTATGCGGATGTTTGTCGGACGCAAGGCTACCGATATTCTCATTAGAGAAGGCTATTCATTTGCCGTGATGCTAGATAATACGCTCTTGAGGGCAACCCACTAAATACTGGTACTCTTGATACTTTTCTGCCCCTAGTCAATGCGAAAAATAGCGATAACACTTGCGGTCATACTGTATTCCTTTTTGCTTGGGAATCATGCCCGTGCGTGTTCTTGTGATGTACCATCTTTTGAGAGCCTACTTCGCACTGCCGATACTGGAATAACACATATTTTTGCCGGAAGGATAATTAGTATTACTAGCGCCACATTGCAAGGTCATTCAAATGGAGGTTTTTTTATTACATTTTCCGTGATAAAAAACTGGGGTAGAGCAACAGATTCGTTGGTAATCGTGTATCAAGGAACAACAAGCTGCGACAGGTTCATTACTGCATTTGGAGTAAATCCCTCAAGAATAATACTGTTTACTGGACATTATGGCGGAAGTCCAAATGGTTCTCGCAATTTCGTCTCAACAAACTCGTGCCTTCCGATAGGCAGTGTAAGTGATGCCGATTTTCCTGCCATAAGCAGACAATTTGACAGTTTAGCGGCATTGCCAAAACTTATAGGGTCAGGTGTAGAACAAATAAGTAGCCCTGAATTTATTATTTTCCCTAACCCAAGCGTTAATCAAGCTACTATAAAATATAGTATCATTGACACTCCCCATGCCTGAAGGCAGGGGATTCTTGGGCTACCCGACTAACGCCGTTGTATATCTCCCAAGCTATCACGGTCTGCCCGACCGCTAAGGCTGTATTAGAGCCATTTGTTTGTTTCGTCAGACGACAAATTG
>JANYDO010000457.1 GCA_025363605.1 Candidatus Kapaibacterium sp. | reverse complement strand
CACGCCTTCCTGCTGAATCCACGTGAGCAGCTTAAAGATGCAGAGCACGAGGATATATTTCACCATATTCCAAAAGCCTTTCGGCGATTGTATTTGAAGTATGTTCGACAATGGACGTCCGCCGACTTTGGTGTCATCAAGAAAGTATTTCACAATCAGGGGCGTAATGCCGGTAAACATCCATTTGAAGGGCGGCGGCATGATGTACTCAATAAAATCGATACAGGTTTGAGCGAGTTCGGCATTCTCTGAAGTAGAACCTGCTTGATGACGCAAAATGGCACCTTGCAGCATGACGCTATCGTGATAATCGCTTGGTATCAAGCGGTCATGCAAACCCATGATATGCCCAATCGTTTCCCAACAGTGCATATAGCCGTCAATTTCTTCATCGGTGAGATTGATGCCGATACGTTTCAGTCCATCAACGATAGACGACGAAAACGTCGTGAGCGTAACAGCCATGTCTTCTTGATTGATAGGTGCGCCATATTTGGCGGTCTCCCAGCCTTTTTGATTGGCATAGACACGGATAGAAGCGTGGATAAGGCGAATTTTCCGTGCCGTTACTATTCCCTTACCTTTGGGATCAAAGCCGCCTTCTGCCAGAACATTCAGCACAAATTGCAACGTTTCCATAACGCGCTTTATGAGGCGCGGCGGAAGCGGCACATTTTCACGTCCTTGGGCGTGAGCGCGAACCGCAACGGGCGCATCGAGGCGCTTGGTTTCGTACAGCACGTGCGCTCCGCGCCAGCAGACGTAACACTCCGGCAGAGATTTACAGAGCAGAACAATACAAATTTCCACACCAAAATCGGTAAATACTTTTTGCCCAACGGCAGCGCGGGCGGCGTCGAACCACGACGGAAGGATGTTTTCAGGGTCAAAGTAGTGCTCGAGTTCGGGCGGGAGTTGAGCGGCTTGGATGGAATCGTTATACATCAGCATACTCAGTATAGCATTCAGTTCGGTCTGCTTTGTCGAGCCGATAACGGATTGCATGAGCATATCGGCTTCATTATCCATTTCACTACGCTGTGCTTCAAGAAAAGTCTGTTCCAAAAGATTCGTAAGGAGAACGTCGCGGTAGTGCTGTGTGGCTAGGCGCATAGATATTGTTGGAGATTGACAAAAAAATACGGAGTGCGAACGCAAGTTCGTACGGAAATGTGCTGACATTTTCTAAGAAGAACGTCAGTTTTTATGCGATGTCCAGCACCGCAACAAGGTCTTCTTCGTTGACAAGCTGCTCGATATTGAGCAAGATTTTCACGCTCGCACCGATTTTACCCATACCCTGAATATAGCGACTACTAGAACCTTTCGACGTACGCGGCGGTTCGGAGACGTTTAGCGCTGGGATATTGACTACCTCCAAGACTTCATCCACAATCAAGCCAATAGACGTACCATTCACATCCACCACTATAATACAGGTGCGGTCACCGTAGTCAATGGCTGCCATTCCAAAGCGCAAGCGCACATCCATCACCGGAATAATCTTCCCACGCAGATTGATGACACCTTTAAGATAAGACTCTGTGTCCGGCACTTCGGTAATTTTCTGTACGCCAACAATTTCGGTAATATGACGAATTTCCACGCCGTACTCTTCCGACGCGATACGAAACGTCAGGTAGCGGTCTTTCTGCGTGTCCTCGTCTATTTCGAGGTCATCGTCATCGAAGCTGTCATACTGTGCCATAGTGATTATGAGAAAAAAATGAGAAAAACAGAATGCTCTTCGTGATTATTTCAGGATTGGTAAAGAAATGAAGAGGTCGAAATTTTTTGAAGATGCGGCGCTCAAAACCCCAAAATGAAGTATTCCAAAATAAGGTATTGAACGAAATTATCTTGAACTATCTGCACAGACAAGAGTGTCTGTGCTACGGCATGGGAACTGGATCCGGTGGCACAGACACTCCTGTCTGTGTTCCAAGAATCACTGTCCAGATGCTTAGTGTACCTAAAAACTTACGAAAACTTTCGCATCCGTACCATAGAGAAGCGAAAAAAAACGCAAAAATTCTTCCTGTCTTGCGTATTTTCGTGCATTCAGACTCCCCGTCAATTTTGCCGAATATTATGACCAAAACCAATGCTTGCCGTATTCTTGACCAGCATTCCATCACTTACGAAGTTCGGGAATACGAGGTGAGCGAAGATGAACTTGATGCGGTTACAGTAGCTCACAAAATCGGACTTCCCCCGGAGCAAGTATTCAAGACACTTGTTCTCATGGGCGATACGCATAAATACTTTGTTGCCGTTATTCCCGGCAATGCCGAATTAGACCTAAAACGTACTGCCCGCTCAACCGGCAATAAATCATGCTCTATGCTCCCCATGAAAGAACTGTTACCCCTCACAGGCTATATTCGTGGCGGCTGTTCGCCTATCGGTATGAAAAAGCCGTTCCCGACTTTTTTGGACGAAACGGTAGCACTCTTCGACCGCATTAGCATTAGCCCGGGCAAGCGCGGGATGCAAATTGTACTTGCACCCGCCGAACTTCAGCGCGTTACGGACGCGAGTATTGTGGAGTTATGCGCATGAATACCAGTACAATCAAAACGATTATCGCTGAATACCGTGTAGCCCTTGCGCTTCTTGGAATCATGCTCCTTGGCGCAGCATTACGCTTTGCCGATATTGGCACGGAATCACTCTGGGTGGATGAAATTTATTCGTTTCGGCAAGCAATCAAAAGCGTCGAACAGATTATTGCCAATGCCCCGGCGGACGTGCATCCGCCGGTCTATTACGTGCTTCTGCACGCTTGGACACTGCTCTTCGGTACAACCGAAATCGGTCTAAGGAGCTTTTCGGCGGTATGCGGTCTGGCGGCAATTCCGCTTATGTACCTTTTGGGCTGTGAAATTGCTTCCAAGCGCGTCGGTCTGTATGCCGCACTATTACTTGCGTTGTCGCATTTTCACATCCACTACTCGCAAGAAACTCGCTCGTATTCATATCTGGTTCTCGTCGTTGTGCTGGGAATGTTAGCTTTTGTGCGCTATTTGCGATATTTTGAGGAAGAAACTTCGCCTTCTATTTCGTGGAAAACGCTTGCATTCTACTTCGCAGCAACGGTGCTTGTGCTGTATTCGCACTTTTTTGCGCTTTTTGTGATTGTTGCTCAAAACGCTTTAGTAGCCAGTTTTCTCTTCACCCGCAGAGCAATGTTCAAGCGAATATGGAAATCGTGGTTTACACTGCAAGCCTTGCTATTACTGGTTTTCACGCCTTGGCTAAATGTCTTGTACTGGCAAATTAAAGCAGTAAAAAGTGGCTTCTGGATTGAGCCGTCCAACATTTTTACGCTCGGCGAAACACTTATCGAATACGCAGGTTCAATTTCGTCGGCAATGGTTCTTTTTCCGCTTTGCATATTGGCATATCTGCAAGTGCGGAAGCGGCTTGTACGTTATGACGATGCCGACAGCAGCAACGCTAGCAACCAGACACACGACGATACCGCACAATCGGCATTAGTCGTACAGTTTTGGTCGGGCTATCGCTCACAAATGCTCCTGCTTTGGCTCACGATGCCGATTCTGATTCCTTACCTGATGTCGGAATTTTCTACGCCGATTTATTATGTGAAATATACTATTCCGGCACTTCCCGCCTTGCTTTTGCTTGCCGCAAAGGGTATGGATGCTTTTGATACGAACGTGCGGTGGATGCGGTGGCTCGTGGGCGGCATCATTGCTGCACTTTGCCTTATCGCATGGCGCGACAACCGCAATGATTGGAATTCCCTCGAAAAGGAAGTCTGGAAAGAATCCACGCGCTTTTTGAATAGCACGGCAGCAAGAAACGATGCGGTCTTTGTGCACGAATGGTACTGCAAATACAACTGCGAATACTACAATCAGCGCCCCGACCTTACCTTTCAAGCATTGCCGCCGGAGCGCTTCGCTATCACGCCCACGACGATTGAGCGTTTTTATGCGCCACTTGCTACGGGGCGCGACCGCATCTGGCTTGTACTCTCGCATCGCGGTGCTCAAACGCCGATGATTTTGGCACGAATAGAGCGTGATTTTGTGATGACGCTCGACACGATATTCCCGTCACGCTACCGCAAATACATGATTGCCGACACGTTTCCCCAGAAAACAAAGGGTATCTACCTGATGAAAACGTATTTGTCGAACGATATTCGTGTTATGCGCTTTGAGCGAAAAAAATAGCCTGTTTGTCTAAAGCAAGCCCGACGGCAGCTCTGCTTGTGCATGATTTTTCATTTTTTATTTACTATACTATGGTTGGTTTTGGCTATGATATTCATCGTCTCGCCGAGGGCGAGAGCCTGATTTTGGGCGGTGTAGAGATACCTTCGTCGTTTGGTACTGTTGCTCACAGCGACGGCGATGTATTGCTCCACGCCTTGTGCGATGCGCTCTTGGGTGCGGCTGGCTTGGGTGATATTGGCGAGCATTTTCCCGACACCGACGTGCAATACCGTGACATTTCGAGCATTGAGCTTTTGCGCCGCGTGATGGATTTGCTGCACAAGGAGAACTATCGGCTGGTGAACGTAGATTGTACGCTGGTTCTGGAAAAACCGAAGATTTTGCCCTACAAACCCGCCATGCGCGAACGTATTGCGGAAGTGTGCGCTCTGCCCCTAAGGCGCGTCTCGCTCAAAGCCACCACGAGTGAAAAACTGGGGTTTGTCGGCGCGGGCGAAGGCATTGAAGCGTATGCGGCTTGCCAAATTGAGGAAAATATTAGCACCGAGAACAAGAGTTCAACAGGACATTCGCTGTGAAACGTTTCTTGACCATATTTGCTCTGTGGCTACTGTGGAGTGCTTTCAGCACCTTTGCCCAAGACCGCACGAATGACACGCGCTCGTACGAATATCGCCTGACGCAAGTACAGGAAATACGTGGCTCCACGCTCGTTCTGAATAACGCAATAAACCCACAAGAAAACGCTCCAATAGCCTTCTTTGAGTTCAAACCTCGTGCATATGGAGTCGCGGCTTCGGATGTCGCCTCGGTCTGGTATGGTCTGGAACGTAGTAATCTCCGGCGCTCGACGCTAGGCGGTGCGTCTGTCATTGCGGCGACTGCCCTCACTGACAGCACGTGCGCTCTCCTCTTTGAACGCTCTGATACGCTGTATTTGGGTGAAATAGACACAGCGCTTACTCTTCGGCGCTCACTTGTTCTACCGCTCACAGCCACAACAGGCTCTCTTACTCATTTGGCGTTGCTGACCAATATCAACAATGAATCACAAGTGGCTGGGTTGGGAGTCGTCAAACTTATTGCTTTAGCAAACGGGACGGCACTTGCTCTTACTATTGGCAACCATCTTTTTTGGAGTAATTGGGGAACAAATACTTCCACCAGAGAAGGTACAGCGACAATACGCTATTTGGAAGGCTATGCGATGAGTGATATTGTGGCGCTTAATCCCTACACCCGCGATGAAAACGACCCTGCCTGCGCCCTTCTGAGAGAATCCGGTTTACGCAAGGATGTTATCATGCTCTCGCCAAGTGGAAAAGAACTATGGTCACAGTCGCTCGACGTACAGCAACGTACGATTTTACGCCGTGTCAGCAATTACACCGTGGCGGCGTGTACCGAGCGCGGAACAACCGCCTACATTAACATTCTCAAAATAGGCGCAACGCCCCTCACAACAGGCATTGCAGCAAAAATGGAATGTATTGCGTTTGCCGAGGAGCAGGGACGTGTTTCTGCCTTTGCCGTTGTGAACGACAACACGAGCGGACGCTATCTCTGGACGGCAGTGCGCGTACCACTTGGCGGTGGAGCGACATCAAGCGAAAATCTTTGGACATTTCCCGATAATATCATTGCCCCTCTTGCTGTCACAGTCTTTGGCGATGAATTTTTTTGTGTCTTTGCTAATACGCTCGTGTTGATGAACTTTGGCGGCGACCCTTTAGCACAATTCCGACTCGGCAGCGCTTTTCGCCTCCTTCAAGCAGCGCCCGCACAGCAATCTATCGGCATCATTGGCAATCGTGAACGAAAACTTTATGCGCTCCGGCTAGGACGCGACAACGTGCTGCTGACACGAGAAGCAGTACCACTTTCGTGGCTACGCAATATCGTGCGTGATTTTTGGTTGTATGTGGTTTTGATAAGCATTGCAGGCATTATTCTCGCGCTGCTCTATATTATGCGTTATCAAAGCCGTCTTCTGACAACGCTTTTCGGTGTCGCGGGCGCTGATGCGATGTTTATTGTAGATGCGGAGGGAAAATTGCTCTCACTCAATGATTCCGCTCGCTCGCTGCTGAATATTGCTCTGGAAGCCCCAATGCGCCGCTTGTTTCAGTTCTACTGTGTGAATGAAGGTACACAGAATCTCAGCCATTTTGTACGCGACGTGCTCAAAGCTCGCCGCGCAATGGACAAAACCATCACCCTTCAAAAAACGCCAACAAATTCATATACCACCGAAGCGACTTCGGATGCCGATGAATCGCATGACTACCTTTTTTCTGCCATTCCCATCCAAACGCGCTTCGGAAGCGCACGCGGGATGATGCTGATTGGCAAAGACATCACCGAAGAATTGGGAAAGAAAAAGCTGGGGAATTGGGCACAACTGGGTCACGACCTCCAAACGAATTTGGCTGCAATACGACTAAACGCGGAGAAGATTGCCGAGTCCGGTAGCAGCGAAGGAAAAAGCATTGTCTATCAAGCGCGGCTCGTGCAGCAGCGTATCAAAGACATTATCACCGTCGGCAAAAGCGAGCAATTGGAAATGCACCCCGCCAGTACGGCGGATATTTGCCTCAAAGTCAGTCGAGAGTTTGACAAAATTTTGTACCCGAATGTGGCTTTCCGCATCGAATCCTCACATATTCTTTTCCAATGTGCCGAGCCACAATTACTGCGGGCGCTCCGCAATGCTGTTGAAAATGGTATTACACGCGGACTGGTAAATAACAGCGGCATTATTGACATTTCTGCTTGGCTGGCGGACGGCTCGGTTTGGTTTCAGGTACGCGACAACGGACGTGGCATGAGTCCCGCAGTGATGCGACGCATGATGAATAAAGGCTTTACGACCTTTGAAAGCAAGGGCGGTTCGGGTCTGGGGACAATGATTATGCAATACATCGTCAAAGCACACAAGGGCGAGATTCTCGTGCAGTCCGAAGAAGAAAAGGGAACAACGGTGCAGTTTCGCCTTCCCGCCATCAACGTGCGCACTTTACCCCAAAAGCCGCTTCTTATCTTGCCCGGCGAGGCATTAGAAGGATAAGTGTAAAAAAAGTATCACTCGCGCATCTCCGCCAAAATTTCACCAAGTACCGCAACTCCTGTGCGCACCTCCTCTTCGCTGGTATCTTTTGAGACGGAAAAGCGCACTGCTGCTTTCGCTTCGGCATCGGGACGGCTCATAGCGACAAGCACGTGCGAGGGCTGCAAACTCCCCGACACACACGCCGAGCCGTTGGAAACTGCCACGCCGTGCATATCCATTGCTTGCAATATCGCCTCGCCGTCCAAACGCTCCGCATCCAGAAACGAGATATTGACGATATTGGGCAAAGCGTTCTCCGGCGGCGTATTAAAGCGGATATTGGGGATTGTTTCGTTGATAAGCTGCCGTAAAAGCTGCGTCCGCGCTTGCATCACCGCCACACGATGCTCCATTTCTTGTACGGCTGCTCGCGCTGCCGCTTGAAAGCCAACAATAAGCGCCACAGGTTCCGTCCCCGCACGGCGATTGCGCTCCTGCGCCCCGCCCTGCTGATGCGCCTTGAAGTCAATTCCTTTGCGGATAAAAAACGCTCCCACGCCCTTCGGACCGTGAATCTTATGTGCTGAAAATGTTGCAAAATCTACTCCGAGTGCCTTCACGTCAAAGGGAATTTTGCCAAAGGTTTGCACCGCGTCGGTGTGGAAATATGCATCCGGCGCTAATTCCCGCACAGCCCGCAAGGGTTGAATTGCTCCCATTTCATTGTTGGCGTGCATGATGCTCAGTAGCGTTCGGCGGTCATTCAGCGCAGCAATCTCCGCAAGACGCACAGAACCTTGTTCATCAACGGGTAACGTCGTGAGGGTAATGCCTTCGCGCTGCAACTCCTCTGCGGGATGCAACACGGCGTGGTGCTCGGTCGCACCGACGGCAAGGCGCTTTGCCAAGCCAGATTCGCCGCACACGCTCTTGAGCGCAGCGTTATTGGATTCTGTACCGCCACTGGTAAATATAAATTCGGCAGGATGCGCTCCAATCAAGTGCGCAAGCTCTTCGCGGGCATTCTCCACAGCGACACGCGCTTTGCGTCCAAGCGCATAGACCGATGAGGCATTACCGTAGTCGTCGCGCAGCCACGGAAGCATTGCTTCCAGTACGTGGTCGTCGAGACGTGTAGTGGCGCTGTTGTCCAGATAAATCATAGTGTTCTTTGAAGGTTTTCTGCTGTTTGTTTGGCGAAGCAAAGAGAAAAATAATCACCATCAAATATAGCGAAGTTTTCGTAAATTGCTCGTCTGCATGAACGCATCTTTGCACGATTCCTCATTATCTTTTTCAAGCACTATGCACATTTCCAAAGAAACGATTGACAATATCGCGCGGCTTTCGCGCCTCGAATTTCCCGAAGCCGAAAAAGCAGCATTTGTGGAAAAATTCGAGCAAATCATTGAGTATTTTAATGCCCTCGAAGCCATAGACCTGACGGGCGTAGAACCGCTCAAAAGCATTGCCGACACGGGCGAAAACGCCTTCCGCGAGGACGTAAGCGAACGCCCCATCACGACCGCCGAAGCGCTCTCGAACGCTCCAAAGCATAATAGCGTTTTCTTCAAAGTGCCGAAGGTGCTGGGTTAATGACGAATAAGACTTTCGCAAAAGCACTGTTTTCGGCTACACAGACAAGAGTGTCTGTGCCACCGAAGTCAGTTTTTATACCGTAGCACAGACACTCTTGTCTGTGTTCTGCGAAACTCCTAACAAATTGAGAATGACGAATTACAAGGATTTCTTTTGAAGGCACTTGGTATTATTCCGGCACGTTACGCCGCAACGCGCTTTCCCGCAAAGCCGCTTGCAGACTTGCTTGGCAAGTCCATGATTCAGCGCGTCTGGGAAGGCGCAATGGAAGCACAGCAGCTTTCGCACGTGCTTGTCGCCACCAACGATGAGCGCATCGCAAGCACTTGCGCCGGCTTTGGTGCTGATGTGGTGATGACGGCACCGGAACTGCCCTCCGGCACTGACCGCATTCTTTCTGCATACCGCATACTGACGGAGCGCACAGGGCAAACCTTTGACGCAATAGTGAATATCCAAGGCGACGAGCCGCTTTTGCGGGGCAGCGTCGTGGACGACCTTTTGACAGCGCTTGCCGGACACGACCTCACGCAGAATATCGTCACAACGCCCATCAAACGAATTATTGCGCCGGACGAACTCGAAACGCCGCACATTGTCAAAGTGGCGCTTACTCCTGCCCGCCGAGCATTGTATTTTTCGCGCAGTCCCATTCCGCATTATCGCAAAAGCGCGGTGTATGCCGATTGGCTGGAAGCAAGCACCTACTGGAAGCACATTGGCATTTATGCCTACACCGCATCTGCGCTCATGCGCTTCGGCGAACTTCCACCCTCGCGGCTGGAAGAAATGGAACAACTGGAGCAGTTACGCCTTGTCGAAGACGGCACGGCATTTTATTGCGTTCCCACCGAAGAAGAATTTGTGGCAGTGGATATTGAAAACGATGCGGAAAAGGTGCGACACATCTTGCGCGAACGCGGGGAAACAAATCGCTAACAGCAGAATTGATAACAACAGCAATGAAGCCATCTCTCGTCAGTGTAGCAAAAATTATTTGCACCGTGATACTGCTTGCAAGCAGCATCACGGTGGCTTTTGCGCAAAATCAACTTCCGACTGCCCCAATTAAACGCGCCTCCGACACAAGCCGCACGACACTGACAGCGAGTACAACCGCCAAAAGCCCGTGGGACGAAGTATGGTCGAATATGCGCACGTCCTTTGCGCTGCCGGTGGAAGATATTGGCAAAAAGCCCGGAATCTTTGTCGGCAGCATAAATGCGTGGGTTCCGCTTCGGGCAGTGTTTCCGCTCGCCGTACCTTTCGACCCCGCAAACCCCAGCACGCAAGGTCCGCCGCCAAATAATCTACTTGCGTTTGCCTCGGCAACGTACTTCCCGCTTGGGTACTGGTTTTTGAATTTTTCGTATTTTCAGTTTATTGGTCGCAAGGAAGTCCTGCCGTGGCATCCGGACTTCACGTATAGCTTTGGCTACAACGATTGGCATATGTACACTTTTAGCCTTATCTACGGCAATTATGGCGGAAATCGTTTTGCGCCCGATGCCAGCAAAGGCGAACAAGTCACTCGCTTCGACCAAGGCACGTGGTCGCTGGGCTTTAAGTTTCCTGCGCCCCAGTTTTTGCGCTCGGCACTGGAGTTTCACCCCACAAGCAATGTACAACATTTGCTGAACCTGAACGTCATTCCAAGCTACTACAACGTCGGCACGAGCCGCCTTGAGCAGTGGCAGACATTTCTTTCGCTCCAAACGCGCTACAACATTTACGACTACTTTTTTGGCTTACTCACACTTTTTTACTACCCCAGCCCCGCCCAGCAACAGCCGTGGAATCCTGATTTCACCTACGGTTTCGGCTATGCGAATTGGAATTCGTTCACCGTTTCGGTGCAGTACAATAACTACTCCGGCAACCGCTTTCCGTGGAATAAACCTGCCGAAAACACAGGTAATTTTTTAGACGGCATTTTGTCGGTGTCGTTCAATATTACCTTGTAAGCCTCATATAATCTTGAAATTTTTTCTGTTTCACTTTTTTCATCTACATTTTATGCTTTCAGAAATCATCACCGAACAAATGAAAGCCGCCATGAAAAGCGGTGACAAACTTCGCCTTGAGACGATTCGCTCAATTCGCGCACTTATTCTGGAATTTGAGAAAAGCGGCGTAGGACGCGCTATGACCGAGGAAGACGAACAAAAACTGCTTATCTCTGCCGCTAAAAAGCGCAAAGATTCCGTCGAACAATATCGCGCAGCAAACCGTGAGGACTTAGCATCGAAAGAAGAAGCAGAACTGGCTATCATCCAAGAGTTTTTGCCAAAGCAGATGGACGAAAGCGAAGTGGAAGCAGTCGTCAAAGCCATTATCGAGCAAGTTGGCGCAAAAACACCCCAAGAAGTCGGCAAAGTGATGGGCGCAGCCATGAAAGAACTGCGTGGCAAAGCAGACGGAACGCTCGTCCAGACTGTTGCGAAGCGGCTTTTGGGGGCGTGAGGGAATAGGTGAATGTTCAATGTTGAGTTTTGGATGTTGAATTACCAATTTTTCACTATGCTCACACTTCCACACCTTTCTCCGGCACTTTTCTGGGACACTGCTCCCGAAGCGCTTGACTGGGATGCTCACGCACGGTACGTGATTGAGCGTGTGATCGCGCGAGGCACGATTGAGGATTGGCGCGAAATTGTGCGCTTTTACGGCTTGGAGCGTATCGGCGCAGAGGCAGTACAGATGCGCTTTCTCGACCGAAAAACACTGGCGTTTTGCAGCGCCGTCTTGGATATTCCGAAAGAACAGTTTCGATGCTACGAGAACTCCATTACAACGCCGTCCCTGCGGAAACTGTGGGACTTTTGAAAGATATGCTATCGCTTGAAGTATTACAAACGGCCTACCTTGTTGGCGGAACAGCGCTTGCGCTCTACGTCGGGCATCGTATGTCGGAAGACCTTGATATATTCATGCCCGACGGCTTTGATGTGGAAGCGCTTGCACAAGAAATAAAAGCATTAGCAAACCGCACTGAAACTGAGTTTGCTGAAACCGAACGAGCAAAAAATACTCTGAGCGCCCGCATTGGCACGACAAAAACAGATATTATCACCTTTGCCTATCCGATGCTTGAACCAGTACAGGAGCAAGACGGAATCCGGCTGGCATCACTTCCCGACATTGCCGCAATGAAACTTTCTGCCATTGTTGGTCGGGGCGCAAAAAAAGATTTTTGGGATATTCATTATTTGCTGACACTTGTTTCGCTGCCGGAAATGTTGGAATACTTCAGCACAAAATTCCGCGCACGAGACACCATGCACGTTCTCCGCGCTCTGACGTATTTCGACGATGCAGAACTAATGCCCGACCCGATAGCACTCACGCCCGTTACGTGGTCGTCGGTGAAACGCGACGTAACAAATGCCGTTCAACGCTACGCACGAATGTAAATCTCTCACTTAAATTATCGCATGAACACTACTCTCCCCGAAACCATCGAAGAATCTATTCTCGCTGCCCAAACGCTCGACAACGACCTTGCAGAGCGCTCGCTGGAGGAACTCGAATTTCCGAAAGTGCTGGAACGCCTTGCTGACATGACGTGGTCGGACGAAGGACGCGAAATTATTTTAGACCTCCGCCCAAGCCCGAATCTGCCCGAACTCCGCGCAGAACTTGAGCGCGTGAATGAATTGGTGCGCCTCACCAATCTGGGCGAACAGCTCCCCCTAGAAGGTTTTGCCGATATTCGCTCCGCGCTGCACAAGGCACGTATCGCCGGAGCATTTCTCAGTCCGCCGGAATTGCTTGCCGTGCGCGACGTGATTCGCTCTTCCCGCCTTACTCGCAGCTTTTTCAACACACGGCGCGAGACGTTTCCCATGATGGCGGAATTTTGCGCTCCCTTGCACGAAAATCGCTTGCTGGAAAAACACATTGCCGATGCGATTGACGACACGGGCAACGTGAAAGACAGTGCTTCGCTAGATTTGGCACGGATTCGCCGTGAGATTATTGACACCTCCAACAAGCTCCGAAGCCGCTTGCAGAAGATTTTGAAAAAAGTGGTCGAAGACGACGTTGCGCAAGAAGAGTTCATCACCCAGCGCGACGGACGCTTTGTGCTGCCAATGAAAACCGAGTATAAACGCCACATTCCGGGCATCATTCACAGCGTTTCGCAGACAGGTTCGACTGTCTTTGTAGAACCGGCAGAAACGTTCGACATGAACAACGAACTGTCGCTGCTGCACAACGAAGAACGCCGCGAAATCGAACGCATTCTGACCACGCTCACGGGCGAACTTGCCGAAGATGCCGAAGAATTTTTGCGCTCGGTCGGTATTCTCGCCCGCATGGATGCTTCGCTCGCCAAAGCCCGCTATGCGATTGAGTTCGACGGTATGAAGCCCGACATTACCGATGAAAACGTACTCGTTCTTTCCAACGTCCGTAATCCCGTGCTGCTGCACAACATCAAGCGCGAGAGACCACGTAAAAACGGCGTGTCTGGAGAACGAAACATGAAAAGTATCGTTCCGCTTTCGATTGAATTTGACGGCACAAGCGCCATCGGCACAAGTAGTAATGCGGTCTTTGGGCATCTCATTTCGGGACCGAACGCGGGCGGAAAAACAGTGGCGATGAAAAGTATCGGGCTGAATATCGCTATGGCGCTGGCGGGAATTTTCCCGTGCGGCTATTGCAAAACTAATTTCCGCGAGGTATTCTCGGCAATCGGCGACAATCAGTCCATCGAAAACGACATGAGTACGTTCTCGTCGCAAATCACGCGCTTGAAGGAAATTTTGGTGAATGCTTCCGACACGTCCTTGATTTTGGTGGATGAAATCTGCTCCGGCACTGACCCGCAAGAAGGTTCGGCGCTGGCGGTCGGGATTCTGGACGGTTTGCTGGCGCGAAAAGCATTTTTCGTTGTAACGACGCACCAATCCTCGCTTAAAAGCTATGCGCTCACGCAAAGCGGCATTATGAACGCAAGCATGGAGTTCAACACGGACAAACTTGAGCCGACCTACAAGTTTTTATCCGGTGTTCCGGGCAACAGCTATGCGTTTGCACTGGCGCGAAACATCGGTCTGCCGCCGCGCGTCATGGAAAAAGCGCAAGAATACTTGGGCGATAAGCACAGCACGTTGGAAGAAAGCATCGAAGTCATCCAGCAATATCGCCGCGAAGCAGAAAAACTCCGCCGCGAAAGCGAAGACGTGAAGCGCCGCGCCGAAGCACGCAAAACCGAGTACGACCAGAAATTCACGGAGTTCAAACTGAAATACAACGACCTCATTCGCCTCGCCAAAGACGAGGCTGCGAACATCGTTGCCAGCGCAAACAAACTCGTCGAGAACACCATCCGCGAAGTGCGCGAAGCCGCAAAGGAAGAATTGGAAATTGCCAAACGCGCTTTGGAACAAGGTGTTTCGCTGAAGGATAACAAAGATAAAGAAAAGGCAGCTACCGCCGCCGACACAAGCAAACAAGAAACAAAGCCCGCCAAAACGCTTGCTGATGTGCGCCGTGAATTTGAGGCAGAAAAGCAGAAGATTCAAACTGCCGCCGAGAAGCACGCACTGAAGCCACTGGTGGAAGAAGCAGACGAATTAGAAGAGGGCGACACCGTGACGATGGAAGACTTTGCAACGCTGGGTGTGATTGTAGCGCTTGACCGCGAGGCGGGAAGCGCTGTGGTGGAGTTCGATGCTGTCAAATTCCGCACATCGCTCACGGGACTCAAACGCGCCGGAGCAAAGCAAATCAAACAAGCGAAAAAGCCGCAATCAAGCGGTGTAGCGGTGAATTTCGATGCAAAAACCGAGATTGATTTGCGAGGAATGTATGCGGACGAAGCCATCAAAACCGTCGAACAGGCGATTGCATCAGCGCTCACGGGCAATGTTCATTCGCTGCGCATCATCCACGGCAAAGGCACCGGTGCGCTGCGTCAGGCGGTGCAGCAGCATTTGCAACATCATCCGGCAGTCAGTACCTTCCGCAATGGGCTTTTGAACGAAGGCGGGGCAGGCGTGACGGTGGTGGAATTGCGATAGGGCAAGAATAAAAAACGACGATGAATAGTAAAAGCGATGCGCGTTGGTAGGCAACCTTCTCGCGTCGCTTTTTTGCTTACAAGCAGTTTATGCGTAGGAGCAGTTTACAAATAGTGTTTCAAAAAAAGGCTTCGGCACTGCACGCGATAGAGTTTACGCCCGCGCTCGTACAAATATTGTCTCCCCAAGAACATTCTCACCCTGCATGGCAGTATCAATAGGCAATGAACCACCCAGCAAGTTCCGCAACGCCACCGTCAGAGCATCCGCCGGCAACCCTTTCGCTAAAAGACTGAGAGCGGCTCCCTTGCGCTCCGACTCTGCTTGGAGAAGATGCAAGCCTTCGTGCTCATGTTTGCCCCAGTGACTATCCACTTGCGCCGAAAGAATGAGAAATGGTATTCGGCATATCTGCGGGTCATCTTGGATAGATTTCCAGACCTCGTAACCATTCATATTCGGCATGGTAAAATCAGAAATAATCACCGTTGGAGAGTGTATGGAAATAAGTTTCACGCCCGTAAATCCATCCGTAGCTATAACAACGGAAAAGCCTAAACTTTGAAGCTGAAAACGGAGAAGAAGCCGATACGAATCGTCATCTTCAATAATAAGTGCAGTTGGTTTCATAGTATTGACCCCAATGGTGATAAATGCTGAGTTCTGAACATTCTTGAATTTGCCATGTAGCTCTTTGGTTATTTCTTTAGAACCGCCCGGACTTCTGCCAATTCCTGCTGTTTGATCTGAAGTTCATTTTCTATCAGTGAGAACGATGACGTTTCGGATTGACTATGGTGGCGAAGCTCATAGTTATCGGCTAATCGCTGCTTTGCCGTCTGGAGAATATCAATACTGTGTTCTAAATCCGTCGAGCGGAGGCGCAGATATGCAGATGTACTCATAGCAGTTTCCTTCTAAAAAGTGGCAAGAAAAAGCAAACCATACCAATAATGAACAACGTGAACGATGATGCAGACATAGAATCATCGCACAACCAATATCGCACAAAAGAGTACCCAATTGCAAATCCAATGACCGAACATTTTTTCGGTCATTGGATTTGCCAAAAGTAATGACCGAACCCCCCAAAGTAATGACCGAGCGAGTTGCAAATGTCCGAAAAATTTTGTATGGAAAAATGAGTTTTTGAGCGATCGGGCTATTGCCCCTTGAAGCGGCAAAAATGACGAACGGAGAAAAAAACGAGGGAAAAGTAAAAGACGAAAAAATAAGAGACGAAGAAAAAAACGAGGAGAGTGTTTGAAAATTCGAGAGGAATATCAGGCGAAGAATAGAGTTAGGACTTTCGCAAATCGTATCTGTCATACCGACGTAGGTCGGTATCCATGCCGTGTACACGTTTCCGCTAGATTCCGACCTGCGTCGGAATGACAGCAAATATGGAGAGTTTGCGAAAGTCCTAAGAGTATCAGCCGTATGCGCTCTTTGCGTGAATTTCCAGAAGTACATAAAGTGGAGGAAGGCACTTACAAAAAACCGATGACTGAATCACGATATTTCGGATCAATGCTGAGTTCTTCTCCGCTGGGGAGGACGGCAATAATACCATCATTGACAAGGTCAGGCTTGAAGGAGAAATGAACAGGATTGATGACGTATCCTCTGCCAATACGCACACATCCATCATGCAAGAGCGCATCTTCGTAGTGCTTGAGTGGCAGCGATGGCATATAGTGTGTGCCATCTTTTACGACAATCGTGCAGTAATTTCGTGCCGCTTGCGCATAGATAACGTCACGGACATACAGCACGATATTCCGCACCTGACTCTGCATCATCATGCGAATTTCGAGGACACTATCTTGCACGGTTGGTAATGCCCGCTTTTGCGGCGATCCCTTGAGACGCTCCTTGATGACGCGCAATTTAGAAATTTTTTCTATTGCCCGCTCTACCGCCGATTTGAATTCCGAAGCCAAAATCGGTTTGTCTAGAAAATCAAGAGCATTGTAGCGCATTGCTTGCACGACGTATTTGCGCTCTTGTAAGGTCGAAATCACAATAATTTGCAAATGCTCACGCTTCTCCGGCGTAAGCGCGTCCAGTGCCTCAAAGCCCGTACCGTCGGTGAGGTCAATATCTAAAAACACCAAATCCGCTTCAGTGGTCAAGAGCAGCTTGGCTGCCGACTTCATGCTGTTTGCCGTGCCAACAATTTTCGTCACTTCGTCAAAATACCGCTGGAGATAGAGCCGTACCAAATCACGGATATGGTCGTGGTCATCAATGATAAGCACCCGTATCAGGTTCGTTGCCTCGTCAGAGGATGTGATGGGAATGAGCATCGTGAGAAGTATTAGTGCGTGTAGATAGATTCATGCTTTTATCATGGTGCAATCTGAGGCAGCAAGTCGACATCAGGCGCAGGCACTTTGCGAAGCGGCATGATAACCGTTACCATTGTCCCAGCCGGTACGCCGCTTTCGTCGTACAAGTCGGTGTATTCGACCGTTAATCGAATACCAAAGGTTTCGGTCAATAGTCGTAAACGTTCTTGCGTGACCGAAGTTGCAATCGAAAGATGCTCTTTTTGAGGACGTGCTGCCTTGCGCCGCGCGGCTTCTTCACGACCAACACCGTTGTCTTCCACTACGCAGCGAAGCGTATCGCCTTCCTCGTAGAGGTGAACAGCAATGATGCCTTTGCGTGGATGCTTCCAGTCCTCATCCAGCAAGCCTCGGATACCATGACGAATCGCGTTCTCCACAAAGGGTTGCAGAATAAATGTCGGCATCTCCCGCGCTTGCCAGTATGCGGTGTCGTGGTCGTCACTATGGTGACTATCGGCGTAATCATCATTATCGCCGTCCGCGTCAAACGCCGTAGCATCTGGCTCTGCGGCATCCAGCATCACGTAGCATTGCAAGCGTCCGGCATTGCGTAGTTCTTCCAGTGCAATGTACTGCTTCAAAATATGAATTTCATCGGAAACAGAAATAAAATCATTTACGGCTTTTCGCAACACACGATCCAGCAGCCTGCTAAAGATTGCAATATAATGGCTTGCCAACTCGTTCCCCGTTTCCACCAAATGCTGAATTTCCGCCAACACATTGTAGAGAAAGTGTGGATTCATCTGAAGGCGCAAGGTCTGAAGCTGCGATTCCGTTGCCAAGCGGCGCACACTCTCCAATTCCTTCTCGCGCTCCAGCCGTGCCAGCCGTACAAGCGTCCTGCGGTGCTGCACGGTATAACCGGTCCAGACAAACCCTGCCGCCAAGAGAAGAAAGCCCACCGCCCGCGTAATAGGGTGCATCCACCACGGATACGGCACGTCTATCGTGAACGTAAGCATATTCGCACTCAGAAGCGCTTCGTCGTCGTAAGCATCTTGTGCGCGGGTGCGTATGGAAAGAATATAGCTGCCCGGCTGCAAGGACGAATACCGCACTGTGCGCAAGGACGCATCCGGCATCACATTCCACGCCGCGTCCACGCCTTCTAAGTGATATTCCAGCCTATGACGCTCCGGGCGCGCCAGCGAAACCACTGCACACGACAGCGCAAACGAGCCGTTGTAGGCGCAGCGCAGCGTATCGCCGTGCTGCGGCAGCCCCGCCATCACGCTGTCATTACGGAAATAGCCTATCGGCACGACGCGGGCAGTGTCGGTGTACGCCCGTGCGGTGTGGTCTGCACGAAGGACATCACCGTAGTAGTCGAAGACTACACCGCCTTTGCCGTCAGAGGTGATAGAGCCTACATTCGAGCCGCGTTCTGTTTGTGTTGTCGTTTGCTCACTAGCGCTGCCTTTGGTGGCGTTTTCATCGGAAGGAAGCAGTAGTTCAGGCTGCATCAAGGAAAGCACTTTAGAAGTATCGTCAGCGCTTCCATATTTTGCCCGATAAATACCATTCGTGCGGGTTGTCCACCAAAGAATACTATTCGTCACAGATGTTCCGACAATCTGCACATCCGATAAACGACTGTTTATCGGTGCTGTGCGTATGTACTGGGACACGAACGTTTCGGTAAAGGAAGGTAATGCAGCGTTGATGTGCCCTAAACCAACCCCAAACAATGCAGCAATAAAGGAATTGTTCTCCGTGGAAACAAGTTTGGTTGGTTGCAGGGTAAATGTTGTATTGGGTAATGCCGTCAATCGCTCTAGTGTACCTGTCTGTCGTCGCCATCGCAGAAGAATACTCATACCACCCATCCATAAATCACCGTTTCGGTCGAATTGCATGGTAAAAATTCGTGATGTCCCAAGTGCTTCCGCTTCCGCGCCGGGCAAAGATTGCCCGAACGTAAAGTATGCAAGAGGACTTCCATCCTCTCTACAGCGCACCATTCCAACAGACGACACATTTATCCAAAATTCTTTACTCAAAGGGTCGGGACGCACAGAGCGGATAGTAGTTTTCCCTATAGATGCTATAAGCGCGGGTAATGTGTGAAGCGTCTTGCTTGCCTCGTCATAACGAAAAAGCCCTTCCACCGAGGCAACCAGAATCGTTCCCGTGCTTGTTTCTTGAATGTCGTATATCGGAAGCGCATCGCTTGGCTGCGGCTTGCGCAACTGCTGCACTTGCGACTGCCGCACTTGCGAAACCGCAACAAAATCACCATTAGTCCGCACATAAAGCCCTTTATACGTCCCGCACCAAATCCTTCCGCGTTTGTCAGTGTGCAGGCTTATCACATCGCCCAGACCGTTATGGTCGCCAAGGCGCTCCATGCCTGTTGGGATGAGAACTGTTACGCCCTGCTCCTTCACGCCTACGCACACGACACCCGTGCGCGGGTCGCGGCAGAATGCCGTAATACTTCCGCGTACAATTTGTTCGCGGAAAAGAGTACTGTCTAGTGCTTGTGAACTTGCGGAGGATAAGCCTGATGATATATGCGGTTGAATACGATACAAACCATTTTCACAACGCCCTGCGGCATAATCATCCACGCGGACGTACCATGCGCCGCGCTCATCTTCTGAAAAGGGGTACATATCAATACCACGCAAAAACGGCGTTGATACTGAAAATACGGAAGGAGAAACAGTAAATGTGTTCCCTGTTGTGTCAAGCGTGACCAACCGTGGCGTTTGCATAGACTGATCCGCTCCCAAGAGCGGCGAAAGCCAAACACCTTTAGCATTGGGAATGCTGTGCATATAGTAGCTGTTCTCAGAGCCAAAAGGCTGTACCGACATGAATGCGTTTGCTTGAGAAGTGATTACTATTAGTGGCTTGCCAAATATGCCAAACCAGAGCGTACCGTTCTTATCTTCACCAATGCTTTGAACGGATTCGCGCGGAAATTGCGCAAAAGGAAGTATGCAACTATCCTTTGCTACATCATATCGCATTAGTCCTCCTCGTGTGCCTATCCAAATCCTTCCTTGAGTGTCGCAATAGAGTCTATCAACATAATTTAACGCTGTATCCTCAGCTTTCTTCTGACTATACCACTTCCATACGCCTGTACGAGGCAAAAAACGAAGCAAGCCACTCTGCGTTCCAAACCACAACGTCCCGCTCGAATCTTCGGCACACGTAGTAAGCGATTGCTCCAAAGAAACAAGATTTTTTTCCGGCTTGCTATTGGCAGGAAGAGGGAAAGGATAAACGCGCTGTCCGTCGTAGCGGCAGATTCCTTTGGCGGTAAGTATCCAAAAAATTCCTTGCCTATCGCGGAGGATGTGCCATACAGTGTTAGAAGGTAGCCCTTCGGTGCGCGTGAGGTGCTTACGGAGCAGAAACGGCGTGGCGTGGAGCGTAGGCGGCAGTTGTGGAAAGAAGAACAAGGCACAAAAAGCAGTGAGTATCAGGCTTCTGAGCGGCGCACGATAGCGCAACATAGTCATACAAGGAAAAAGTATTCTGTTCATGCGGGAAGATTCTCGTGATGATGGTTCTCTGAGCGGGTGATGAATGCTCATGTTGTGTGGTTGTATTGGCTGCTGCAAAATAACACAGTATGAATGTGAGGTGCATTACCTCCACAGACTGTAACAATCCAAGGACAACATCTTTGCCCCTTTGGATAAGAGCAGGGCTGTAAAGTTCTAAAAAATGGGACTGTAATAGTGAGCCTTGAGATAAATCCCCCGTTCCCCCTTTATCAAGGGGGCGAATGAGGGAAGCGGCTTTGCCGACTCTTCTACAAATTGATTCGACACCTCATTCGCCCTTTGACAGAGGAACGGGAGGATTTACAGTTTGCTTCGACACCTCATTCGCCCCCTTGACAAAGGGGGAACGGGGGATTTACAGTTTGATTCGACACCTCATTCGCCCCCTTGACAAAGCTATCCATTACCCATATCTTGTCATCGAAAAAAGGTATATTGCAATGGCGAGCTGAAGCGGTTTCGAGAAGAGTCGATACAATTTTTTTCACAGAAAACATTTTTTTGAACGATGCAAACATCCTG
>JANYDO010000008.1 GCA_025363605.1 Candidatus Kapaibacterium sp. | reverse complement strand
GCTGTTGAAATTCAGCGTACGCCAGCAGCACTGGTAATGCGCTTTGCCGACGAAGGCATTGGCATACCGGAGCGCGACCGCTCGTCTATCTACGATCTATTCTTCCGAGGAAGCAATACCGGTATCACACAAGGGACAGGCATGGGACTGAGCATTGTGAAACGCTGTGTGGATGCGCACTTGGGGACAATTTCTTGCGAAAGCCGTCTGGACGAAGGCACTACCTTTACCGTCGAGATTCCGATTTCGTAAAAGATTTGTGATGCCTACACTTTAGGGGAAAGAGCGCTTTGCGACTGCCTCAAAGGTAATTCTACAATAAACGTCGCGCCGTGACCATATTCGCTTTCGACACGAATACTTCCCCCCAATGTTTCGACAAGTTTTTTTACAATAGACAACCCCAGACCTGTGGAATTCTCTCCTGCCGTTGGTCGGGCGGAAAGTTTTGCGAAACGTCCGAAGAGCCTTTTTTTATCATCGTCATTCAGCCCTTGCCCCTCATCGCGCACAAAGAGACGCACCGTTTCACCCTGATTTGCTACGCCCAGCCAGACACGTTTTTGTGGTGGTGAGTATTTAAGAGCATTAGAAACTAAATTGTCGAGAATTTGGCGAATAATTGCTTCGTCGGTGTGTGCGACGACGATATGCGTCGGAAGTTCGAGCAGAAGTTGTATTTCCTTGCTCTCAGCGCGAAAATTGTACTCACTCCCAACTTCACGCACTGTCTCGACCAAATCCACGTCAGCCATATTCAGGACGATATGTCCCGCGTCAACGGCTTGAGCATCCAGAATATTGAGAATAATATCGCGCATCCGCACCGCAGTGCGCTCTATTCCGTCCATCTGCGTCACGATTTCTTCGGTAGAAATTTTGTCAATATAACGCCGTACCACCGAAGATGCCATAACAATGGAGCTTAAAGGATTTTTCAAATCGTGGGAGGCGATTGCCAAAAACTCGCTTTTCTGCTTGTTTAACTCTTCCAGCACAACGTTTTGCTCATGCAAAGCAGTATTCGCCAGTTCGATTTCGCCGGCTTGTTCTTCTAAAATGCTTTGTTGACGCTGCAAGGCGAGATTTTTCTCGTTGAGTTCGGTGTTAGCAAGCTCAATATCGGTGGCTTGCTGCTCCAAAATTGTCTGCTGGTGAAGAATTTGACCATTTTGCTCTTGCAAAAGCGTGTTGTCGCGCTGTTTCCGGCGAATAAATATCGCCAAAACCACTGCCAAGACAGTAAGCAAGATGAGTACCACGATTGCCGCAATGAACTGCACACGCTGACGAGCTTGCTCTTGCCCAAGAACTTCTATACGGCGCTGCTGGTCTGCCATTGCCAAGCGCGATTGCATTTCGGCAATACGTTTTGTGCTAGCAACACTTTTGAGCGAATCGGCAAGGTGGACATTCAGCATACGGTAGTAATAGGCGGAATCAAAGATTTTTTGCGCCACGAAATGAAGTGCAATGCGGTCGTAGCTATCTTTCAAAATCTGCGGAGCGCCTATGGCTATGGCTACTTCTGTCGCTTTCCGAAAGTATCCCAATGCCTGCATATCGTTCCCCAATGCCGCATAAATACTGCCTAAAAGTTGATACGATTCACCCAAAGAATAGCTATTCCCACGCGGTACACGAAGCGCGAGTGCTCGCTGCTCGTAGTCCAAAGCTCCCGTATAATCGCCTTGCAAATAATGAACGGCACCAAGATTGAAGTAGGAATATGCAGTGTACGTAGTAGGGTCGGCAAGCTGTTCTGCTAAATGAAGTGAGCGTGTGTGCCAATAGACCGACGAATCGTACATCTGTAATTTTTCATAGACTAAGCCCAGATTATTAGCGCAAATGCAGAGTCCTTCTGCCTCTTTAGATTGCTCAAAAAGCGACATTGCTCTAAAGTGATATTCTTTCGTGCGTTGGTATTCCTCACGATACAGATGCACATTCCCCATGCCCATGTAGCAATACGCCGTACCATTTTTGTTACTGGTCTTTTCATACAAAAGAAGTGCCGTTACATACGATTCCAGTGATTGAGCGTAATTACCCATACGGCTATTGGCATAACCGATGTTATAGTGCGCCCGCGCAGTACCATTCGTGTAATGGATGCGCTCGGCGATAGCAAGTGCTTCGGAGGCAAGGCGAATAGCTTCGGAGAACCTTGTAAAGCGAAGAGCACGGGACAACGTATTAAGCGCATCCACCCGCGCGGAATCGCTGACGGCTGTTGTAATCGCCATCCGCAGACTGTCATTGATGGGATCGCTGAGAGTGGCAGCTGTTGACCCGGCAGCAGACGGAGCGGGAACGCGGGATTGGGAATACAAGAAACTATCTGCTCCTAACAAGCAAATAAGCACCCCTAGCACCACGAAACAGAAAGATATTCCGCAGGAACATTCGCGCCGAAAATACCAAGAATAGGTCTGAGGAATCATATTCTTGCCCCGATTGCGTGATGGGGCATACACAGATTGTTTATGAATAGTGCTTGCGGAAACAATCTAGTAAAAATGGGCTTTGTAGCCAAGAATCATATATCATATTTGGCAAGGGGGCAACATTTTATTTAGCGAGCTGAAGCACCGGAAAGAATTTTCTGCAAACTCGCCTCACGGACACGCTGACGCTCGTTTTTCATAAAGAGCGCAGGTGGCGCAATGCGTTCACGACAAACATCATCTTTGAGTCCGCAGCGCTCACACGTTTCGTTTACCTGAATTTTTTCAATGCTTGGGTCATTCCAGAATTTAACCGCTTCTTTGAAAGCATCATTCATCAAGAAACCAATCGAAACGCTTGCGTGAAAGAGGGGTTTGAGCGCAAAACGCCGTGCAACGGTAATGACAAAATACTCAATGTTACTTTCCACAAAATAGGGGCGCTGCACAACAACAAGCGGTGATGTGGGGTCGCGCTCGGCAAGTTCGTTCTGCTCACGCTTCAAAATAGCAATCGGCAGCCACCGACGGCAATAATGCTCGTTCAGATCCAAGCCGTAGGGCGCAAAGACTTGCGACATATTCAGGAATTTCGTGAGCTTCATATTTCCTGTGCTGGTGCGGTGACTAAAGCGCAAAAAGTGCATTTCTTCCAGTCCGAAAAATTGCGGTAGAAGCTCGGTCATGCGATAAAGCAGCATTTCGGGCGTAACGGCGTATTTGTCCAGCATTGCCACAAGCGCCGCACCATCCCAGACTTTTTTCTGGAAGAGCTTCGTGAGGTCTTTCACCATCGAATGACGATTCATAAGCAGCGCACCCGAAAAGTAGGATGCTTTGAAATTATTCAGCACCTGCTCAAACGACTCGACTTTGAGCCACGACGACGTAAGCGCCCGCTCCTTGAGATTCAAATAGTTATACCCCAATTCACGCCCATAAATAAACGCTTTCTGGCGGTCAATAAGGTCTTTGTTTAGCAGCAGACGCGGCTTTGCATGGGGCAAGGGCGTATGTTTCGTGGTCTTGGTAGGGACGTAGATGGTGCGGAATTTCTGGAGTTCGGGCTGGCTTGAGAGCGTACTTTCATCAATTTCGTAGTTATATTTGAGCGTGAGCGCCTTCTTCACGGCATCGGTTGGCATAGGAATTTTCGCCTTCCACTGCATATCCGACATAAAGCGCTCGGCTGCGTCTTCCAAATCCTCGAAATAATTGTGGTGCATCTTTTGGTACGAGCGCAAGGCAGCCAAAATAAACTGCTCTACACTCATATCGTAGCCGCGAATAATTTCCAGAAAGGTCTTCAAAAGCGCACCGGCTTTGGCGGGAGAAGCGGAGAATAAGTCCATGATGTCTTGCTGCTCAATGCCGAAGAGCTTAAAGGGAAATTCCCGTAGCGCGGGCGAATTAAGTACAGCCGTGAGCGGGTCGAGAGCCTCATCCACTTTCATCGTAACGAGTTCGTCAAATGTCGTCCCTAATGCCTGCGCAAGAGCAATGATTTTTTCGGGTTTCGGGTATTTCTTTCCCTTTTCAATTTCGCTTAAATACGAAATTGACAAATCGGTGTGCTCAGAAAGTTCTTTAAGAGAAAATTTTTTCTCCGTGCGGAGCTGCTTGAGTTTTATACCCAAAATAATGCGCAAGTTTTCGCCGCTCGTGCTCATAGATGCTTGGTTTGGAAGGGAATAAAAAAAGAAAAATAAGCAGATTCTGCCATGCCACGAAGATACATATTTTTCGCTTCAAGCGAAACTAAATTTCGATGAGCGCGAATTTAGGTGTTAAGCGAAAATTCGCTTTCGTGACTTTTATCGTTAGAAATAGAATTTGACTTGCGAAAGCAAAAAAAATCTTCTACATTTGTTCAGATGAAATTCCTTCACACAATATTATCCTGCCTCACGGCAATTACACTGCTTGTTTCCACAAGTGGCGTGAATGTCGTCTATCACTACTGTTCAGATGAATTTGAGACTGTTTCGCTAGGCACAGCACTCACCTGTGACTGCGACCATGACGATGATAGTGCCGATGACGCAGCAAATACGCCCTGCACAAAGGATTGCTGCACCACGACCATACACACGCTCAAAACAACTGATTCCTTCGTACTGACGATGCAGAAAGATATTACATCGAAGGCAACCGTTCTCACGGTTCTGCCCGTCGTCGTCTTTTATTCCCAACCTACCTACACCGTCCAGCAGACCTCGTTTTTTCTCGACTCGTCGCCACCTCATAGCGAAAATATCCCTGTTCGCTTCCATACCCTGCTGATTTAGACTGCTGTTTCCTCAGCACCGAGACCATGACTTTGGGAACACAGACACGTTGAGTGCGGCGCTCAGTCTGTGCTGCCGAAGCCAGTATTCATATTGTGCGCACGTGCGTTCGCCTTCTCCTTTGACTATTTGACCATCTTTTTTTCATAATGCTATGATAGAACGCATCATCGAATGGAGCGCTCGCAATCGCTTTATCGTTCTGCTTGCGTACCTTGTTCTGACTGGTTTCGGCGTATATTGCGCCGCAAAATTACCGGTGGACGCGCTGCCGGACTTGTCGGAAAATCAAGTAATTGTCTTCACCGAATGGATGGGACGCTCACCCCAGATTATCGAAGACCAAATCACCTACCCGCTCACAAGCTCGCTTCAGGGCTTGGCTGGTGTGAAGGCGGTACGCGGGAGTTCCATGTTCGGAATGTCGTTTGTGTTCGTCATTTTTGACGATGCCACCGACCTCTATTTTGCCCGAACCCGCGTGGCAGAGCGCCTCAGCGTCGTAAAAGCACAACTGCCGACCGCAGCCGTTCCCACGCTTGGACCTGACGGCACGGGCGTTGGTCATGTTTTCTGGTACACCGTTGAGAATACCTCCGATACGAACAAAAAAGCCACGAAACACGATCTCGCCGAACTCCGCGCTATTCAAGACTGGTACATTCGCTATCAGCTCTCTGCGGTAGAAGGTGTTGCGGAAGTGGCGAGTATTGGCGGTTTTGTGCGGCAATATCAAGTGGACGTTGACCCAATGCGGCTTCGAGCGTATAATCTCTCCATGAGTGAGGTAGTGAGCGCTATTCAACGAAATAACAGTGAAGTCGGTGGGAAGTTGATTGAGATGAATAGCGCTGAGTATTTCGTGCGCGGGCAAGGGTATATCCGCTCTCCAGCCGACCTTGAAAATGCGCTTATTCGCACCTCCGGCGGCGGTACGCCGATTCCACTCAAAAACGTGGCTACCGTACAACTCGGCGGCGATATTCGGCGCGGCGCTTTGGATAAAGACGGCGAAGGGCAGGCTGTAGGCGGCATCGTCGTCATGCGAAGTGGCGAAAATGCGCGAGAAGTGATTCGCCGCGTGAAAGAGAAAATCACGCACATCACGCCCGGACTTCCTGCGGGCGTGGAAATAAAAGCCTCCTACGACCGCTCCACGCTTATTGACGAGGCAATCGGTACGTTAGAACGCGCACTTGTGGAAGCTGCTATTGTGGTTGCGGTTGTGGTTGCGCTCTTTTTGCTGCATTTTCGGAGTATTGTGCGCATCATTATCGAAATTCCTATTTCCGTGCTGTTGGCGTTTATTTTCATGTACGCTTTTGGCATTACGTCCAATATCATGTCGCTGGGCGGCATTATTCTGGCAATCGGCGTTATCGTTGATTCTTCGATTGTGCTGGTGGAAAATGCCTATCGGAACTTGGCACACGCTTCGGAACAAGCAGCAGCAAATGGGCAAGCACTCACCAACGAAGACTACAACCGCATTTCCATCAATTCCGCCAAGCAAGTGGGGCGGGCAATTTTCTTTTCGGAACTGATAATCTTGGTGTCGTTTCTACCCGTCTTTTTGCTCACGGGACAAGAAGGGAAGCTCTTCCACCCGCTTGCCTTCACGAAGACTTTTGCCATGCTTGGCTCGGCAATCGTCGTGCTGACACTGATTCCGGTGCTGATGACGCTGCTGATGCACGGCAAATTCCGCCCGGAGGATGCAAACTGGCTTACCCGCTTTTTCAAACGGCTCTATGCACCCGTTATTGGGTGGGCGCTGAAGTATCGCAAGACCGCACTGGGACTGAATCTCTTGGCATTAGCGATAGCAGTGCCGATGGCACTTTCGACCGGCTCAGAGTTTATGCCGCCTCTGGACGAGGGTTCAATTTTGTATATGCCCGTCACGCTCCCAAATGCTTCACTGCCGGAGGTGAATCGTATTTTGCAAGTGCAAGACCGCATCATTCGGACGTTGCCCGAAGTGGCGCACGTGCTGGGCAAGGCGGGACGCGCCGAGACAGCGACGGACAATGCGCCTATCAGCATGATTGAAACGATTATTCTTCTCAAACCCCGTAAAGACTGGCGACCGGGCATTACGAAAAAAGATATTATTGCCGAATTGGATAACAAACTCCAAATTCCGGGCGTGCGCAACGGCTGGACGCAGCCGATTGTGAACCGCATCAATATGCTTTCCACAGGCGTTCGCACGGACATCGGGCTAAAAATTTACGGTGCAAATCTGGACACGTTAGAAAGCCTCGCTATTCGTGCCGAAGAGCTTTTGAAAAGCGTGGACGGCGCAGCAGATATAGCCGCAGAACGCGGACAGCGCGGCTCTTACCTAGACATCAGCGTCAAAAAAGATGCGGCGGCACGGTATGGAATGACGATTGGCGATGTGCAAGACATTATCGAAACGGCTATCGGCGGACAAAATCTTGGCGTTATTATCGAAGGACGTATGCGCTTTCCCGTCAGGGCGCGGCTGATGAGCGATTTTCGCAGTCGCCCCGACGATTTGGAACGCCTGATTGTACCAGTCAATCTGACTCCTTCGCCAAGCACCATTCCAAGCGCTTCCCAATCGTCGTCTATCAATACCAACAGTGGTGCAGCTTCCGGCATGAGTTCAATGCAAGCCGCTTCCAATCAAGGTTCTGCAAATCAAAGCGCTGCTGCACCCACGACAACTTCCGGTGAATCCCTCTTTTCCGGCACACCCTCCGGCGGACGAGTTTTTGTGCCGCTTGGGATGCTGGCAGATATTCGCATTATCGAAGCACCTGCGATGATTGCCAGCGAAAACGGCAATTTGCGGTCGGTCGTGTTTTTGAATGCACGCGGGCGCGACATGGGAAGCGTGGTGGACGATGCGAAGGTCGTTATTGAGCGCGATTTGGCGCTTCCTGCCGGATATAGCGTGGAATGGAGCGGTCAATACGAACATAAAGTCCGCGCACAGCGCACTATTGCTCTCATCATGCCGATAGTTTTTGTCATGATTTTCGTCCTGCTCTATTTCACCCTCAAAGACTACAAAGAAGCAGGCGTGGTCATGCTTTCGGTACCGTTTGCGCTTATTGGCGGCGTTTACACGGTCTTTGCACTTGGTTATAATTTTTCGGTTGCCGTGTGGGTGGGCTTTATTGCGCTCTATGGCGTTGCGACCGAAACGGGTGTGGTGATGGTGGTTTATTTACACGAAGCTCTGGACAAGCGTTTACGCGCGTTTCAGCGTGGCGAGCAGGCAGCTGTTACCAATGCAGATATTCACGAAGCAGCGCTGGAAGGTTCGATTTTACGCCTTCGCCCAAAACTGATGACCGTTTTAACCGCAATGATAAGCCTTGTTCCGGTGATGTGGTCGGACGGCACGGGCGCAGACGTGATGAAACCGCTTACTGCCCCGATGATAGGCGGCTTACTGACTTCTGCCGTCCACGTGTTAATCGTTACGCCCGTTCTTTTTGTGATAATGAAAGAACGCGCTTTGAAGCATGGCAAACTGGAAGTCTCGTCTATGGCGGGCTGGATGGCGCACTAATGGAGTGCGAACGCAAGTTCGCACAATACCTTAAACTACCCTGTGCGAACTCGCGTTCG
>JANYDO010000550.1 GCA_025363605.1 Candidatus Kapaibacterium sp. | reverse complement strand
TTCTTCTATAAATTTTGGCAAGGGAGCAGTAAGCGGAAGTTTGCCCAAATCCAATTTTATTTGCATTTCCCAGATACTTGTGATACTCAAATTCCTCGCCGATGCTTGGTTAAGAGCATACAAGGCATTTGATGAAATATTCTTTGGTTGTATAGCAAGCCAAATAAAAACGTGCGTATCCACTAAAACAGTCATGCATCATCTCCAAGCCAAAACTCTATCGGTAGCTCATCGTTAAAGTCATCTGGGACTGTTCCCATGCCCTCAAACAAACCCAAAACCATAGGTTTAAGTATTGGAGTTTGACTTGTCGTCTCTGCTAGTATAGGCTTTACGGGCGGCATATTTGCTTCCTGCACAATGACTTTATCACCGCCGAGCGCACCATCGCTAAAAGTTCTGCAAGAGCGTACTTACTGGTCTCTATGTCTATGATTTTGGTCATATATCACTTTTACGTTGTTTCCTTACACAGTTTGCCATACGTCTTCTCCTGACCAAAAGCTCATTGGTAATTCATCGTCAAAATCCTCACGCATCGTTATTTGTCCTGCAAAAAGCCCAGCCCATGCCGACGAGGTTTTTGCTGTGGTGGCTCAACTGCAATTAATTTTGCTACCGGCGTATCGGCTTCCAGCACAATCACATCATTCCCGCCCCGCACAAGGTCAAGCAAGTCAGAAAGCTGCAATTTGCTGGTCTCTATGTTGATGATAGTAGTCATAATGTCACTACATTTTCTCGGCAATCATCCATTCCTTGCCGCATTGTTCAAGTAAGCACCGGCTCCGGCGCAAGTTCCGGTAAATCCACGTACTGCGCCACAATATGGCAAATCACGCCCAATATTGTCGGCAGTTCATTGAAATAGTATTTGTTCTTGTCAATCACTATCGTTGTACCTTCCAGCTTCAAAAACTGCCATTCGTCGGTATTCGTCACGCAACCGTAAATTACTTGGTTTTCATCGTTACCGTTAAACATTCGTGCAGCAAGCATCTGTGCGGCACACTGCGGAATACCTTCGTCAATAAGACCGTGTTTTGCTTCGACGAGTGCGAAAATTGCTGATTCCGGGAACATCGTATTTTTGTCCGACAAGATAAAATCACATTCACCGTTCAAATTTCGTTTTGTGTCCACCGTCAGCATCGCACCCGAAAACACGCTAAATGCCTTATAGCTACGTAATCGCAACTCAGCCAAGATTGGTGCAACGATAAATTCCGATTTTGCTTTTTCGCTCACAAGCTGCATTTCGCGTCCGGCGCGAAGAGTTGTTCTGAGCCATGAACTTGGCTGCAACGGTTCGATGTGCAAGAACAAATCCGCTTCCCGCTCTTGCAAGCCGAAATCGCTTTTGAGCTTTTGCATCGTAAATCGTCGGTACGCCATGATGATTCTTGTAAACAGAGTGAGAGCAAATACGAAACATACCAAGCCACAAAGTTACGCATTTCATCCTACACTTGGGAACAAATTATGTGGTCAAAAACAGAAAGTTACGTAACTTGGGTGTTTGCGACATTGTGCGCATACGCTACTCTCTTCAACGCGCAATGGAAAATGGCACAGTCTGTGTAGGAGACTTTACGAGAACCTCTAGGAGAACGGCGTATTATCGTGTGGTTGTACGAAGAATCTTTCTACAAGAAGGAAATAGTGTCTCATTTTCGGACAATTCACAAACAATCAGGCGCGTCCATTCTCCCGAAATAAAACAGACCATCACAAAGCTCGCATGAAACCACGATATTTTTTTGTTTCTACCGTACTCGCGTTTATCACTCTGCTTGCGTGGGTATTTCCTGCCGCCGCACAAGATATTACGACGCTCAACTGGGAATATAGCAGTCAAGGGCTTCCTGTTACTTTCACCCCGCCGCGTACCATCAACATTACGGCGCTTGTTTCTCAGCCGAACCGTTTTGCTCCCACGACTTCTCTCTTTGCCGGAACGGGCGGCGCGGGTGTATATCGCTCCATTGACTCCGGGCGCACATGGGCAGCTGTCAATAGCGGACTGTCAGCGCTGACGGTCAACACCCTTTTTGCCGACGATTTCAGTCTTTACGCCGGAACGACCAACGGACTTTTTCGCACTATTGACGGCGGTCAGTCGTGGACACGCGTACTGGTGACAACGGGTAGTTTCGGGACAACCTATATTACTGCCGGAGCAGTCGGTATGTTCGATAACCGCAAAGTTCTTTTTGTTGGCTCCAGTAATGGTGTCTTTCGCTCGTTCGACGACGGAGCAACGTGGGAATACTACAATCGCGGAATGTCTTCCACGCAGTATATCACAACACTGCTCTTTTTTAATCGTCGCGTCTTTGCCGGTACACCGAATGAGGGCGTTTATTACATATCGCCTGACAGCACCAATGCTTCTTGGGTACAGCCGTTCCAAGGGTTGTCGCCACTTTCGGTCACATCTTTCACGACCTTTGCTAATCAGCGCATCTTTGCCGGCACCAATGGTTCCGGGGTTTTTGTCTCCACCGACATCGGTCCGACGTGGAATCCTGTGAATACTCAATTAGACAACCCAAGTGTTACCGCAGTAACGACCTTCGGCGACCGCATCTACGCTGCAACATCTATTGGTGTCTATGCCACAGCGAATTTGGGACGCTTCTGGACAAATATCAGCACAGGTTTTCCCATTCGCGCCGCCGGAACACTGCTCCCTTTTGCAGGACATCTTTTTGCGGCTGCCGGATCAAATATCTTGCGTGCTACCGTATTTCAGACCCCTCCGCCCGTGATTGTTCAAATCACACCGTCCTCTACGCCGTCGCGTCAGACGGGTGCAGATTCTATTGTTACATTGAACGGGAAAGACTTTAACGACCCGCTCATTACATTTGACGGATTGGGTTTACGGCGTATTAGCTGGACTCCAAACAGTGTCGTGGTGACACTTCCTGTCTCTACACTAATGAGTGATGGCGTAAAAACATTCACCTTGCAAAATCAAGATGGGCAGCGGACTACGGCGCTTTTCACTGTCGCAGGAGCCGTTGCGCCGTTTATTAGCCGTATCGCTCCGGATTCTGTAACCGTCGGCAACCCGGACTTTGATTTGCAAATTATCGGGCGTACTTTTTTCAACAGTCCTTTTGGTGCCAGCAGCAGTGCTACGGCAACGCTTGCAGGAATACCGGTTGATATTCAGCAACGTATTGGTGATGTCGCTATTATAGGTCGAGTTCCGGCTGTGGCAGTGTCAGTGGCGGGACGGAAGTTTATCCGCGTTACGAACCCCAACGGACAATTTTTTGATTATCCGTTTCGTGTTCGCGCTTACCCACCTGCTATCACCGACCTCGACCCACCGCGCGTAAGTGTGGGCAATAGCGACTTCCAGTTGACCATTAACGGTCGCAACTATTTCACGAGCGCTAACGTGGAAGTACCGAGCATCGCGCCGCTCACGGTGCGTCTGGCAGGAGTTCCACTTCGCATTATAGAGAACACGACTTCTTCGCGCGTAATCGTGAGCGTTCCGGCTACACTCGTTACATCCGAAGCAACGCTCACACTGCGCTTGACTAACGACGACGGACAATTTGCAGAAACGACCCTGAGCGTCGTACCTTTTAGTCTCAGTGCTATCACAACACCACAAACAACGATTTGTCCCGCAGTCACAACACCACTTACAGCAATCATTTCAAGCGGTGTTCCGCCATATCGAATTGAATGGTCTCCGCGCGTGGATTCCTCAGGCATAGACGCTAACGGCACTATTCGCGCCTTTATCTCACCCACACAGCCCACGCGCTACACGCTGACGGTGACCGACCGCAACGGCGCGGGCGTACCGCTTACGCGGTCACTCCAAGTCGGTATTTTGCTGCCGCAAGCCTCCGCACCTGCTTTTGTGGGCTTCGATACCGTCAATACATTCTTCCGACTTTCGACGACACAAACAATTCGCTTCACCAACACCAGCCCCGACGGCACGACACTCACGCTCGGAACGCCGCGCAGCACAACGGGTGCATTTCGCTTTGTCTCCGGCATTGGCGCAAGCGTTTCGGCGGGACAATCATTAGATTTGCAAGTGGTGTTTGAACCGCAGCGCGACGGCTTGACGACTGATACACTAGTTCTTGCGTTTGGTCCTTGCGACCGCTTTGTGCGCGTTGCTGTAAGCGGTGTGCGGATTACTCCCGTGCTTCTGCCGCCACTGCTTCTGCCTGTGGCAACACAATCGGACGGGCGAGTGCCGACAGGAACCGCTCCGCCGCTTTCGTGGCTGCCCTCGGCATTTTTGTCTGTACCAAGCGCGTACACCATTCAGATCGCACGCTTCGATAATACTTTTACCGAACAAAACGGCTTGGCTACGCCGCTTTTCACCACGACCATTAACCAAGCAACAACCGTTCAGCCTTCCTTTACGCTCCAGCCAAACACTGCCTACGCATGGTCGGTACGAGCGGCAAACAGCGTTACGGGCAGTACGTGGGCGGTTCCGTTCTATTTCATCACGCCGCCAGCCACTCAGCAGCGTCTTGTTCTCGACCCGACGCGCGTGGAATTTGGCAATGTTGTGCTGAGCGACGTGGAACGGCGCGGCTTGCAGACACGTCTTGGCGCACAGCAGACAACGAATGTTGATGTCATCGGAGCGGAAATCTTTCCGCCCGTGGGTGCATTGCGAAGTAACTTTGCTCTTGGATTGCCTTTTTCACGCAGCACCGTCACACCAAATACACCGGCAAATTTCATTGCTACCTTTACGCCCAAAGATACGGTCTTATATCAAGGCGTGATGCGCTTTCGGGCTGCATCGGGCGATACGCTCTATGCGCTGCTTTCCGGGCGAGGAGTATCTTGTGTTCCCGTGAGCATCCAAGCGCCTTGTGCGGAGACAGAGATTGGCTTCCGCTTTGCGCCGTTCAAAAATAATATCCCTCGTCCTGAAGTCGGCGATACGGTAACTGTGCAGCTTGTCATGCGCCGCTCGTCCGGCTTAGAATCGTCATTCTATGCTGGTCGCGCTCAAAACTTTACTGCCGACATTTGGATTGCAAACGCGAATGTTCTTTTCCCACGAAGCGTTTCGCAGCCCGCAAATTTGAGCGATGAGCAGCGCACCATTACGCCAAATCGTATTCGCTTGCGCAACGTTCCCGTTCAACGCGGCAACCGCACGAGCGATGTCGTTTTGGCAGAATTCAAAGCTCAAGCGCTCTTGACTGATACCACAGCAACGGCAATTCGTCTGGCGGAATTTACATGGAATGATGCCGGGCAAGGCGCAACAACAAATGGCGCAAACATCCGTAGAATCCTTAACGATACGGCTATTTCTGTTGAGACATATGGACGAATTATTCGTCCTCGCTTGGCAGCGGTACTCTCAGCGCTCAGTGTTACTCCTAATCCTGCAAGCGACGCAGCCGAAGCAATCGTAACAGTGCGAGAAGCCGACGATGACGTTGAACTCAGCATCGTCAGCAGTATGGGCTTCACCATGCACACCGAAAAGGTTTCACTTCGAGAAGCAGGAACGTACGCGATTTCGCTCCATACTCAACATCTCCCCACAGGCGCATATATGCTTGTTGCGCGAGTGCGGGAAGAAATAGTAAGTAGGCAATTACTTATTCTTGGGCAGTAATCAGGTACACTGCATTCTTTAGAACACTGAAATTATCAAACATTCTCCATTTCATACACTCGCAATGACTACTCAATTTCGATTTTGGCTTGTAACGGCACTGGTCGCTCTGGCACATCTCACGGTAACAAGTTTTGATACCGCGTTCGCACAAGACCGTCCCAATTCTCTGCCTACTACAACCGCCAAAGACAGTATTCGGAACGCGCAAACGGGCGCACAACAACCCTCAAATACAACTCAAGCCACTGACATTCCCAATCCCTACATTCGCTACGGCATTTACGGGCAGGGCAGTTACAATCAGCATCAGCCGGGTTTCAAAGACCTTGTGCCAACGGAATTTGGGGTCAAATACTCTCCCGTTACATCCATGACGGGTGTGAATGGACTGTTATTCTCGGCGGGTGGGCTTTTGGAATTGCCGATTGCAGGACCGTTTGGAATTTCGCTGCGTGCCGGATATTCCAGTTTCGGTGCGACCTTCCGTTCACAAGGAACTATCCCTGCCAGCTATGATAATAAACCCTTTGATTTGCTCGTAGGCTATTTTGCGGAAACCCAGCTTGGCACAATTGATGGACAGTTGCTCCTGTGGTTACGTCCGCTTCGCTCTTTGTCGCTTTATGTGGGCGGTACTGCGGGCTATGCCATTCAGCGCCGCGTCCGGCAATACGAAAAAAGTCTTGACCCAAATTTTATTTGGACACTGCCCAATGGACAAGGAAGCGAGACCCGCGCGGAGTTCAATCAAGATATTCCCAATTTTCGTACTGTTCCGCTCTGGCTCACAGGCGGTATCAGCTATGAGATTCCACTCAATGCCAACGGTACAATCATGCTTGCGCCGGAAGTGTTTTATCAATTTCAATTACCAAGCGTGGCGTTGTTTAGCCTCCTCAACGACCCAAATCGTACATGGCGCGTAAATTCTCTTCGCGCCGGTGTTTCGCTGCGCTTCTCGCCGAATCCGACTATTTTCGACGAGGCCGAAGTCAAACGCCAACAAGAGCAACAGCAGCAAACAAAACCACAAGATGTTGTCACCACGAATAACAAACCGACTAGCAACCAACCTCCGGTAGTAAAACTCTATTCTATCGTCGGCGTTGCTACTGATGGCTCTGAAACGCCCAATCCGATGATTCGCATCGAAGAAGTTCTCGCCTCAAAGTCGCGCCCAATCTTGGGTTCAATATTTTTCAGTGAGAATTTCGCAACGATTCCCGACCGCTACCAATTTATTAACCCAGCCGACCGCTCACGGTTCAAGGTGGAAAGCCTTGCCCTACAAAGCGATATTGACACCTATTATCACTTGCTCAATATCATTGGGCAGCGCATGACAACAAAGACAAAAGCAAAACTCACGTTGACGGGTATGGCGGACGCAGTGGGCGAGAAAAACAACAAAACGCTCGCACTTTCTCGTGCCGATGAGGTGAAGAAATATCTCGTCAGCACGTGGGGCATCACCGCAAGCCGTATTTCGACACTCACGCGCACAACATTTCAGGCGAACCGCGAGGACACACACGAGGCAGAGGAAAATCGCCGTGTAGAAATCACCTCCGACACGCCCGAAATCCTTGAGGAATTACGCTTTGATTATCGCGGAAAAGTTGTTACGCCACCAGTGGTAAAAGCACGATTTGATATTGAAGCACTTGCGGGCTTACAGGCATGGAAACTAGAAATAGCTCAAGACGATACGCCGCTTAAAACCGTGCGTGGCGGCGAAACATATCCCAAAACGTTTGAGTGGAATCTTGCCAATGCGCCGCTTGACAGTTTGCCGCAAACAGCGCAAGAAATCTCGCTCCGTATCGAAGCAACCGACCGCAACAGCCGCACCGCACGCTCACCTTTCACGTCGCTGCCGGTGGAAATGATTTCTACTGCTAAAACCAAAGGCACACGCACGGAGATTTACCACATTTATTCATCAATGCAGGGTGTAAGCGCCTTTTCCAGCGCTGACGCAAGCGTGCAACGCCAACTGCTGACTATTATGCGCAAGGGTGTCAAGCCCGGCGCAAAAATCGCAATTACGGGGTATGTGGATGCACGGCTTTCGACTGATAACGCAAAAGCACTTACAGAACAACAAGCGCAGAATGTAGCGAATCAATTAAATATGCCCGACATCATTGCTGCGGGCGGTGGTGTAGCGTCGTTCTACAACAATACACTACCGGAAGGGCGCTTGTACAATCGGTTTGTGCAGGTCGAAATTAAATCTGCGGTGAAATAAATTTCTCGTAGCAATCTCTGCCGGAATATATGCCAAATTCTGCTCAAGATTACGAACACTTTTACGCACATAATCGCACTCAATGGCGCGAATGGCTTGCTCACAACCACCAATCAGCAAAGGGCGTGTGGCTCGTCTCGTTCAAAAAGGAGAGCGGTAGGCCATGTGTCCGCTATAACGAATCCGTCGAAGAAGCGCTGTGCTTCGGCTGGATAGATTCGGCAAAGAAAAAACTTGATGCGGAAAGTTCAGTCCAGTTTTTCTCGCCACGCAAGGTTTCAAGCGGCTGGTCGAGATCCAACAAAGAGCGCGTAGAACGACTTTTAGCGCTGGGTCTTATAGAACCTGCCGGGCTAAAAAGCATAGAAGCAGCCAAAATAAATGGCAAGTGGGAATGGCTCGATGAGGTGGAAAATCTCACAGTGCCGGACGACCTACAAGCAGCATTAGAGCAGTTGCCACCAGCGTTTGAGAATTTCACGGCGTTTTCCCGTTCCATCAGGCGCGGTATTTTAGAATGGATTCATAACGCCAAACGTCCCGAAACCCGCATGAAGCGTGTTCTCGAAACGGCACAATTAGCCGCCCAAAATATCAAAGCGAATCAATTTACCCCGCAAGATAAGCGCACCACGTGAAATCTGAGCGTTGCTCAACTTTGAATACATCGAAATATAGCAAGATATAGCAAGCCTACGTTGCTAAAGCAATGGCAATTCACTGATACCCAGTCCATCCCTCCTTGTTCCAAAGCCCGCATCCAAACCCTGCTTTATTGGCAGACGCTTCTGCTTCTCTTCTGAACCGACATAACCCATTGAAAAGCAATTCTTTACATCTGGAATGCTTTCATCATAGCTATCACGACAAAGTACCATCGTCAACTTAAAGAGCGTACGATAAATTTAGATTGAGAATTGCTGGTATTTTGCGTAATCTGTGGTAACTTTACGGTTCTCACCATTGTTATGTGTGTTATGTGTTTCACATAGAGCAATAAGCCTATCCGTGGCAACGCTATTCCACTTCTCACGATTTATTTTCTCTCAAGGAGATATGTATGGATTCGTTCGTTAATAGATTTATTCCTGCTGAATGGTTTGCTGATAAAGAATTATACCGCAAAGCCAGACTGTCAGTCATCTTCGGACTGGTAACGATTATTCTCGGTATTTTCTATGCGCCGTTGCTTTGGCTACAGTTCGGTGCGCCTTGGTATGTACCGGTGGCTATATCGTTGGCTGCATTACAAGGTATCACTGTGCTTGCAATGTTGCGTTCGCGAACGGCGATTGGAGTTATCGGACATAATCTCGCTTTTTGCTACTTTTGGGTTCTCTTGTTGCTTTGCTTTTTTAATAGCGGTGTAACAAGCGGTACCGTAATTTTCACGCCGATTGTACCGATCATGGCGGTGATGCTTACCGGCAGGCGAGCGGGACTACTATGGGCATTGCTCACAATAGCCGTACTTGTGAGCTTCGGCGTAGCAGAGCTTATGGGGTATCAGTTTTCGACGTTTTTGAAGACCAAGACAGATGTCGTTATGAACGGAATTACCGGAACGCCTGCAATTTTCGTGATATATTTACTCACAAGCATATTTGAAGTAACAAAAGAGCAAGCTCTGACATCTGCGGGAGAGGCGCTTCACGACTCTGAAAAAACGGCATCATCTCTGGCTATGGCAGCACAAGAACTTGCTGCTGAAAAGCAAGCTGCCGAAAAAGCTCGCGTTGCCGCCGATGCCCAGCGACTTGATTTGGCGACAAGTATCGAAGATATACTACCCAAAATGCACCGTCTGGCAAACGGCGATTTAACAGTGGAATTCCGCGCAGAGCGTGATGACGACATTGGGCGTTTGCGTACGGCTCTCAATGATACTATTCAAGATATTCGGAGTGCCCTTATTGCCGTCAATGCTTCTGTGGAAGAAACCGCTACGATGGGCGGTACTATTACTGAAACTATTCATCTCGTTTTTGAAGCAATGAATCGTCAAGCAGCCGAGACCGAACACGTAGCCGGTTCGGCAGAAGAAATGACGGCAACAGTGGAATCTACCACACAAAATTCCTCGCAGGCAGCATTTGAAGCTGCGGAAGCGAATGAAGAAGCCAAAAGAGGCGGTGCTATTGTCACGACGACCATTCACGATATGAACAGCGTCGCCGAGCGCGTAATTGCTTCAGCGCAAACGATTGAAGCCCTTGGCCAGTCAAGCGCACAAATCGGTGAAATTGTCCAAGTCATCGAAGAAATTGCCGACCAGACAAATCTTTTAGCACTCAATGCTGCTATTGAGGCTGCACGTGCAGGCGAGCAAGGGCGGGGTTTTGCGGTTGTCGCTGACGAAGTCCGTAAACTGGCAGAGCGCACACAAAAAGCCACAAAAGAAATTACCGTGATGATAAAGCATATCCAATCCGACACCCATAAAGCCGTCAAAGCCATGCACGAAGGGCGCACCCAAGCCGAAAAAGGCTTGCAGTCGGCAGCACAGGCGCAAGAAGCACTCGAAGGTATTATTGGACGCACCGGAAGAGTTTCTGATCTCATTTCGCAAGTAGCCGCAGCCGCCACTGAGCAAAGTAGCGCTATTGACGAGACAGCGCGGAATATAGACCGTATCAGCAGCATCACCCAACAAACTGTCCGCGAAGCAGAACAAATCACCCACACCGCCGCCGAATTACAAAATGCCATGACCGAATTGCAAAACGTCGTACAGCACTTTCATCTTTTTGAGACTGTACCTGAATACAATAATCAACCCGAACCCTCAAGTGTTTCCCAGCATACCGTTCTACCACGCCTGTCCTTACGCTGAGACAATAATATAAATATGACCATTTGATTCTTTTCCATCCTTCTGTTCATCCTTTGCTCTATGGTTACTATTCGGCATTGTCTTCTTCTCTTTGCTATGTCTTGCATAGTAATATTTGTTGAGCCGCTTTGTCAAACGGTCTCTGCGCAAGTCAATGATCCGGCTGTAACGTTACCGAGCATTCCCGTTTCACCAAAAACGATACGCGACAGCAAAGGAAAGGATTTTTGGCTGGGCTTCCCGCGCAATCACCACGATGCCAACAGCACATACGACCGACTGTATATCAATATCGTCACCGAGCGAGCAACGCAGGGAAAAATCGAATATACCCAAGCCGGACAGAAGCGTGTACAAACGTTTTCTATTGCAGCAAATGACATTTACACCTTTGAGCTGCCATATTTCGATATGGAACTTGCCGACCAAGGTTTTATGCGCAATACATTCCACATCACTGCTAATGAAGAAGTTACCGTGTATGGTCTCAGTATTGCAAACACAACAAGCGATGGATTTCTTGCTTTTCCAACCGATGTTTTGGGGCGAGAGTACATTATTGCTTCCTACCCCAGTAATATCCTCTATCAAAACAACAGTAACCGCATCAATACCGGCACAACCACCATGTCGCAGTTTGCGATGGTCGCAGCCTACGACAGCACCATTGTCACTATAACGCCAACAGCCAAAACATGGAATGGTGACTCGGCCACATATTCGATTATGCTCAATCAAGGGCAGGGATATTTAGTATCGCTCACTCAGACTCAGGAAAATCTCCTCAAGGACTTAACCGGTTCGCGTGTCGTCTCGTCGAAGCCGCTTGTAGTCTATGGCGGACACGAGCGTGCCGCTATACCGGTCGGAGCTGGCTCGCGGGACTGCCTGATTGAGCAAATGCTTCCGGTGGAAGTGTGGGGAAAGACCGCACTTGTTGTTCCCTATCCCACGCCAAGTTCGGGCGCTCCTGACTTTGGCTGCGATCCTATCCGCATTATTGCCGGATATGACAATACGATAGTCAATGTCAATGGTACGACCGTCGCAACACTCCGAGCCGGAACATTTTACGAAATGACGATGACGACAGCCGCATCGGTTGTAACTTCCGAACCCGCCATAGTAGCAGGCTATAAATGTAGCGCCCGCGGTGGCGGACAAAACGCTCTCGGCGATCCATTCTTGGCAATTATTCCGCCGGTGGAGCAGTTCTTAACGCGCTATCGCTTCGTGTGCGTTCAGGGGTTGCAGTTCAATGGAAATCGCACAGAACCTGCTTTCCAAGAGCATTACGTTACCATGATTGTCCCAAGCACCAAAGCTACAACGGTTGTACTCGATGGCAGCACCGTTCCACTGCAAGCCTTCCAACGCATTAGAGATACAGAGTATTCCTACGCTTCGGTGCGCATTAGTGAAGGAAGACATAGCATTAGTGCGGATACGGCTTTTGGTATTACCGTTGCCGGCTACGGACGAGCAAATTCCTACGGCTATATTGGCGGACAACGCTTTGAGACAGATATTCGCCCTCCGCAAATTGCCGTACAGCGCTCTTGTACGGG
>JANYDO010000548.1 GCA_025363605.1 Candidatus Kapaibacterium sp. | reverse complement strand
TTTTCGCCGCTTGCTTCGCGTTCTTCGTTCAGCCGCACAAAATCATCATTCAGCATAAACACCTCGCCGCGAACCTCGAAATTGCGTAGTTCGGCACCATTCGTTAGTACAGGATTCACACGGAGCGGTACGCTTGGCAGCGTGCGAACGTTTTGCGTAATGTCGTCGCCCGTAATGCCGTCGCCACGCGTAACGCCAAGCGCAAGAGCGCCGTCCACATAGCGCAAACTCATCGCAACACCGTCATATTTCAGGTCGCACCAGTATTCGTAAGGCTTGCCTTCCAGAAGCTCTTTCACACGGCGGTCGAAATCCAGCGCGTCCTCGCGGTTGTAGCTGTTTTGCAGGGAAAGCATCGGCTGGGCGTGCTGCACATTGCGAAATTCTTTCACCGCTTCGCCACTGACGCGCTGTGTGGGGCTATCGAGAGTAACAAGGTCGGGATGTTCTCGCTCAAGAGCGCTTAATTCCTCAAAAAGTCGGTCATACTCGCGGTCATCCATGATAGGTGCTGCTTCCACATAATAGGCAACGTCGGCGCGACGAATATCCGTGCGAAGCCGGAGGATTCGGGCTTGCCGGGAATCTGGCTGTATCGGTGTAGAATCCGTAGTAGGCTGGCTAAAGAGATTGTTTTGGGCGGGCATAGTGCTTACGGTGCATCGTGAAAAAAACATACTTGTTCTGACGGCAATCTACAAAAAACCGCATAAACACAAAAGGTCTGGCAATAAATACCAGACCTCTCCAGAATAGCTGTTTCTTTTAGCCAAGAGCGGGCAACTTTAAGCAACCTTCAGCGGCAACGACCTCGGCATCACGCCCGTTGCATCGAAGACAGCAGCCGCAATAGCAGGCGCAATCGGAGCAATCGGCGGTTCGCCTACGCCATACGGCACGTCGTCGGCTTCCAAAATAAACGATTGAATTTCGGGTGCGTCTCGCAGCATCGCAAGCGGGTATTCATGGAAATTACTTGCTCCAATTTGCCCGTCCTTGACCTGAATCCCTTCGTACAATGCAGCGCTGATGCCCATCATCACGCAGCCTTCGATTTGCATACGGATTCCCTCAGGATTGATGGCAATACCAACGTCCAGCACGCTTGTTACCTTGTGAACGCGGATTACGCCGTCCGTTACGGTTACTTCCACTGCTGCTGCTGCGACTGTTTTTCTATCATTTGCCATCGCCATTCCGCGCCCTGTGCCGGGCGTTTTGGGCGAATTCCACGCACTTTTTTCGGCAAGCGTTTTGAGTGCGTTGGCATAGCGGGTATAGATTTTTTCCGAGCCTGAACCTGTGCCGGAAACCATACTGAGACGCAGTGCAATCGGGTCTTTACCAAGTTTGTGTGCTAGTTCGTTAATAAAACTCTCAATCGCAAAGGTATTGGCAAATATCCCCACACTCCGCCAAATACCGACTGGCAGTGGCAATTTATTATGCCAAATTGTAGCCGACCTGTTCGCTGTGTTGTAGAGAATACTCGCACCGTGTCCAGCCGAAATAAAATCTGCTCCGAATGCCGTCATTCCGGCTTTGCCCGACATGTTCTCAATAATCATATCCGGCGTTGCTTGGTCGTGGGTGATGGCTTCAACAGTGCCGTTCGCTGCAATTTTTGCCCGCAAGACGTGGTGCGTGTTTGGGCGATAGACCGAGTTCAGAAACTCTTGTTCGCGTGTATTGAAGACGGACACGGGCTTACCGACAATTTTAGAGATTCGTGCCGCATTCCCGGCATTCATTTTTGCATAGCGCCGCCCGAATCCACCACCCAAATACGGAATGCGGATTTCAATCTTCTCTGCGTCCATTCCAATCGCTTTCGCCACCTCATCACGCACAAGACCGACGACCTGTGTGCCAATAATAACAGTTGCTTTATCCTTTTCCACATGAACAATAGAACCGTTCACTTCCATTTGAGCGTGAGCGCCTAGAGGAGTGCGGTACTCTTGCTTGAAGACCTGCTCACCAGCTTTTTCAATGATTGACCGCGCATCACCTTCGTTTTGCACGTTTACTTCCGTGCCCTTGCCGACCGTCACGATTGCTTCTATGTCCGCTTGCTGCCATTTCTGCGGTATGTTCCACTCAATGTCAAGCGCTTGTGCAGCCATTTCCGCAGCATAGCGGCTTTTTGCGACAACTGCTATCAGTCCGTCTTCGTGTATAACCCGCTCCACACCTTGCATTTGTGCTGCTGCCTTTGTATCAATGCGCTTGAGCGTGCCGCCAATGTAGGGCGATTCCACAATAACCGCATAGACCATTCCGGGCATTGTTTGGTCAATACCAAAAAGTGGTTTTCCCATCACTTTCGGCTTCAAGTCAACGCGCTTCATATCTTTACCGACGTATTTGAACGCCGAAGCGGGCTTCAGTGCGGGCGTTTTAGGAATATCCCATTTTTTTGTTGCTTTGGCAATATCTGCAAACGTCATTGTGCGGTTGCCGGAAGTGAGTACGCCGTTTTGCGTCGTGACGGCACTCACATCCACCCCCCACTCTTTTGCGGCGGCTGTTTTGAGCATTTCGCGCATGGTGGCAGCAACTTCGCGGATAGGTATAAAAAGAGAACTGGTCGTATTACTGCCACCCGTACCAAGACTATCTATCACCCCTGTGCTTGTTCCGGCAGTCTCTACTTTGATTTGCGAGGGCGGCACTTCGAGTTCTTCCGCCGCGAGCATCGCAAAGCCTGTGAAAATGCCTTGTCCCATTTCCACTTTGGGAGATTTGAGCAGAATCGTGTTATCGGGAAGTATCTCAAACCAGAAATCAGGACGATAACTGGAAATGGACGCGGGGAAATCCATTGTTTCGACCATCTGTGCAGCCGCACGGCGCATAGGAATGCGCCCCGGATACACGGCAACCATTGCGCCGCCCAGCACAATAGCTCCTACTTGCAAAAACCTCCGGCGAGTGAGCGATTTCTTTTGCGGTTGCTCATTGTTCGGTTGCTCTTGAGCACTTGTTTTGGAAGCCATAATGAATGGGAGTTAAAGGGTGGCAGAGATTCGTTGAAGTTCAGCGGCACGCCGGATAGCCTTGATAATGCGTGGGTGCGTCCCGCAGCGGCAGATATTGCTAATGTTGCTACGAATATCCTCATCCGTCGGATTGGGAATATCTTTGATAAGTTTTGCAGCCGCCATCATAAATCCGGGCTGGCAATAACCGCACTGTGGCACTTGCTCGTCTATCCATGCTTGCTGAATAGGGTGCAGCTTTTCTTCACTTGGCGATAAGCCTTCAAGCGTCGTTACGGTCTTGCCTGCGGCAGCACTGACGGGGAACGAACAGGAGCGCACTGCTTCGCCGTCCACGTGCAGGGTGCAGGCTCCACAGAGTGCTTTGCCGCAGCCATATTTCGTACCTTTTAGCCCCAGTTCATCTCGAACAACCCAAAGAAGCGGCATCTCCGCAGGCACATCCACACTGGCTTTTGTGCCGTTTATGGTAAAATCTATGTTCATAGCAGTACGTTATTTTTAACAAAAAAAGGTAATTTCTGCCGTTTAAGTAGTTTTTCGCTAAGGCTAGTTTTTCGCCAGAGTAATAATGTCGCGCACTTCCAAAACACGCTTCTCAGAGCCGTACAAGGCAGCGTTAATCATAGCGATACCGACCTCGCGCAGCGTAGAGACATGGCTGGAAAAGAAGAGTTGAAGAACGGGAAAGAGCCACGAAAGATATTTATACATCGGGAGCGTATTTTTCAAGCCTGGTGTGGGGTGCATAAAACCGGGACGGAAGGCAAGCGTTTGCTCGAATGGCAATTTCATTAGGTCATTTTCCGTTTTTCCTTTCACTCGTGCCCACATTGTTTTGCCTTGTTCGCTGCTGTCGGTGCCTGCGCCGGAAACGTAACAAAAGGTCATCTTTGGCGTGACCGCGCTCAACTGTGTAGCAAAGCCGAGCGTGAGCGTGTGCGTCAGCTTGGTATATTCCTCTTCGCTGAGTCCGAGCGAGGAAACACCCGCACAGAAGAAACACGAATTGTAGCCCGCGAGCTTATCCACAATAGCGGATATATCCGAAAAATCACTGTGGAGAATTTCCGTGAGTTTCGGGTGCGAAACGCCGCATGACTTTCTGCCAATAACCAGCACCGCTTCTACACTGGGATGGTGTAAACATTCGTGTAATACGCCTTCGCCGACCATGCCTGTTGCGCCCGTGATGATAGCGCGGAGTGCTATTGTATTTGTCATAATGCTTGTAAAATGTTTGTGAAGTGCTTGTTGAAATCAATATTATTCGGTGATCATATCCCAAAACATGGAATAGCCTGTGTCAATCACGGGCTTTCGTTTATTGACGGCGAGCGTAGCAGCATAATTGTAAATGCCCGTAATCTGGCTCATTGCAAGCATATAGACTAAATCCGTCGGTAGGTTTTTGATGATGTTTTGCGCCTTAGCCTCATCAATAAGCGCCAGATGTGTTTGTACTTGGTCGTGCAGAACCGATTCCGATATTTGCGAAATATGTGGGGAAAAATGAATTTGCTGAATGTAATGAAATTTCTCTTGATGCTCTAACGCCCAATATACCGAGTACAAATACACTTTCTTCAACTTTATTTCTACGCTGTCATTTGCTTTGATTTTTGATGCCAAAAATCTATTCAATTCTTCTTTAACGGCAACGTACAACTCCTTGATAAGCTCTTCCTTTGTGCCAAAATAATGAAAGAGTGTTCCATTAGAAACACCTGCTTCTTTGGCAATTTTGCTTGTCGGCGTACCGTGGAAACCAAATTCCACAAAGAGTTTGAGGGCGCTGTCAAAAATTTGTTGTTGTTTGTCCATTGGCATAGAGTAGATTGACTAATCACTCTACAAAATAGTCGTAAATATTCATATTGTCAAGCATTTTTTCTTTCCTGCAAGAATAGCCCATCCGGCACAACGGAATGAAAATAAAAAGGCTCGGCAGTCTTGCCAAGCCTCGTATAAAAGCCAAAATTCAGTGAGCGTTAGCACCAATGGTTACTATTGCAATTCCGATGTCACCACTGCGCCATTCATCTGGGGAATGCTCTGGCGTTCTTTGAGCAGCTTCCCGCCTTCCTTTGCTACCCAAATCGTGCTTGCGCCTGCGTCGCCGCCTAGGGGCTTCACCTCGACTTTGTACGCCATAAATTTCCCTGCCGGAACGGTTATTTCTTCCGTGCCGACCACTGCGAGTTCAAGTTGCTTCGCTGTCTGCGCCATCATGTCGAAGTTTTGGAACGTCGTTTTGTAACCTTCGGCAAGCGGGAGTGTTGCAAGAATCGTCGAAGTACCTGTGCCGTCAGCAAAAAGTGTACCTTCTACGTCTTTGTCAATTTTGGTATTACCCATTGGGCTTTCGACCGAACCTTTAACATTGCTGCCGTTGTAGTCGAGCGCAATGTTCATCGGACCTTGTTTCATACGCCGCTTGACGGGTGCGAGTGTTCCCTTCACCACTTCTGATTCATCAGTCACAGAACCCATAGGACTTTGCGATGTTTCGCTAATTTTCCAATTTTTGCCTGCGTCCGTGATTTCGGTTGTTTTAGTCATTTCGATTTTGCGCCCGCCTACTTCTAACAGGATTTTGTAGATCGCCTTTCCCGGCTTGAGGTCAAACGAGGGCTTGGCTATGCCTGTATTAGATGGTGCAGCTATCTGTGCAGACGCTCCATAGGTGGTTGGTGGTGTAGCGGTGGTGGTCGGCTGGGCATATATTGGCATGATAAGGCTGAAAGCGCCGAAAATGCACGCAAGCGCTGCAAAAATGAGCAATCCCGAGAGTCGTTGCATGATGTCAGAAGAAATAGTTGAACAAAATTAAGGTATGGATTCGTAGCACGATTGCGCTATGTTTCGATGCAAAAATACACGTTTTTTAAGCACTACGACACACAATAAAAAAGCGTAATTGACAGATTGCCAATTACGCTCAAAAAGTATCGAAGAACGAGTCGAGAAATTATTTCTTTTTCTCTTCCATTTTCTCTTCTTTTTTTGCTTTTTTCTCTTTTTTTGCTTTTTTCTTCATCGCTTTTTTCTCCGTTTTCGGAGCGTCTTGAGCGAAGGTGAAAGCCGGAGCTACTACGCTAACAGCAAGCAAAAAGGCAAGTGTGCCAAGGACTTTACGCATATTTTTTTCCCAGAAATTTTGGGTTAAACAATAAGGAATTACAAATACGACGGCAAAGATAGAGGAAACACGCTTCATAGTCAAGTATTTTGTGATTTTTTGCACGAAATTTTGTGTGTAAATTCGCAGACGGTATTGCGATTGTTCGTTCTATCTCAATTCTCGAATACTCATTCTGCAAGGAAGTAACGGCTGTGGCTACTATCAAACCTCGTATTGCTATCGTTTTTACGGGTGGCACCATTTCAATGAAAATGGACGATGCTTTCGGCGGTGTTGTTCCGGCACTATCGGCGGAAGAAATTCTCTCACTCTCGCCATCTATCCATGAATTAACCGACCTTGAAGCGAGTGAATTTGGTCGCTATCCGGGACCACACGTTACGCCGGAACTCATGCTTGAGCTTTCCCGCCACGTACAGGCGCTTGCCGACCAGCCCGCCATACAAGGCATCGTCATTACGCACGGCACGGACACGTTGGAAGAAACCGCATATTTCCTTGATTGTACGGTCAGCACCGTCAAACCCATTGTCGTTGTCGGTTCGATGCGTAATTCATCCGAACCCGACTGGGACGGACCGCGTAATCTCCGAGATGCCGTGCTGCTTGCTATCAGCCCCAAAGCACGAGGAATGGGAGTCATGGTTTGCCTTGCCGATAGTATTCAAGCGGCATCGGAGGTTTCCAAAATGGATACCAGCAATCTTAGTACCTTTGAAAGTAGTAATTTTGGTCCCCTGGGGCGCATTGCCAATGGTTCGGTGCTGCTGTATCGCCAACCCGTCCGGCGTGATTCTTTTGCAGTGAACGAACTCCCGCATTTTGTGCCGATTATTAAATGTTATACATCCTCCGAAGCAGAACTTATGCGGCTTGCACTGGAAAGCGCCACACCGCCCGAAGGCATCATCATCGAAGCAATGGGCGTGGGGAATGTACCTCCGCCAGTCTTCCATCAAATTGTTCGGGCGCTGGGACGAAATATACCTGTTGTGCTTACTTCCCGCTGCCCGATAGGGCGCGTAGAGCATCTCTACGCTTACGAAGGTGCGGGTAAGCATTTACACGAAGCGGGTGTGATTTTTGCCGATTACCTCACCGGACAAAAAGCACGGATTAAGCTCATCGCCGCTCTAGGAGCGGGCTACACGTCAGCACAGATTCGCACTGCGTTTGAATGGGCGGAATAGTTTGTAATGCGTAAGAAAATTTGAAAAGAGGCAATCACCTTCTTGTTCCTACAAAGATTGAACAATATGATTATTACCCAACGGCATCTTGATACAATTATTGGTCGAGCAAAAGAATACGGTGCGACGAAAGTTATTCTCTTCGGGTCGGCACTGGAAAGTCCTCACGAGGCTCAGGATATTGATCTTGCGGCAGATATTCCCGGATTGGCGCTGTATGCTTTTGCAGGACAATTGGAACACGATTTACGCTGCACCATTGATATTGTACCTCTTCATCTTCATACACCCTTTCTGGAAACTGTGAAAGAACGTGGTACAGTTATTTACGAACAAATGCACAATATGGAGATTGCTGAATGACAAGTGTTGACCTTGTTAGGAATCTCATAAATCATGACATGAACTACACCACGCACGACTACCCCAAAGAATATCCACTCCGTACGACCGTCGCCGAAATAGATTTGGCAGTGCTTCGGGCTAATTTTCGTGCCATTCGCGCACGGGCGGGCAATGTTGAAGCGATGCCTGTCGTAAAGGCGGATGCTTACGGACACGGCATTGTGCCTTGCGCAGAGGCACTCATGCAAGAAGGCGCAACAATGCTGGGCGTAGCCTTTGCTGCCGAAGCCGAGCCCCTTCGCACCGATATGCGCATCCCTTACGAAACGCCGATAGCTGTTGTCACGCCGCCTTTTCCGCATGGTGCGGCTGAGTACTGCCGCCTGAACTTGGAGTTTTGTGCGGCATCGCTTGAGACTATGCGCGTATTTTCGGCGGAAGCAGCGCGAACGGGACGTACACTCAATGCGCATCTGACGATTGATACCGGAATGCACCGCGACGGCATACAGCCACACGAAGCGCTTGAATTTATGCGCTCGGTGGAGCATTTGCCCAACCTCACTATTCACGGCATTTGTACGCATTTTGCAACATCTGATGAAGCCGATAAAAGCTACTTTCAGTTTCAACTTCAGCGATTTCGTGATACTATCCAAACCTTGCGCGATGCGGGCTTTGATTTTCGCTATATCCATGCTGCCAATAGTGGAGCGATTGCTGATGCACGTAATGAAGCGACATTCACACTCATTCGCCCCGGCATTGCGCTCTATGGCTACAATCCTTCGCACGAGTTTTCCTCTCCGCTCGACCTCAAGCCCGTGATGGCACTCAAGACCAGTATCATCTCGCTTCGCAGGCTTGCTGCTGGCGAACCGGTGAGCTACGGACGGCGCTACACCACGCTCCGCGAAACAACCATCGCTACCATTCCGATTGGTTATGCTGATGGGCTTCGGCGCAATCTAACCGAAAAGTTGCGCGTGATGATTGGCGGACAGTATTTTCCCGTCGTCGGGACGATTTGTATGGATCAGTGCATGGTGGATATTGGCGATGCACCCTTTTCTGTTGGTGAAATGGTACAACTTCTTGGTTCGCAGAAGTCTGCATTTGCAGAAATTGAAGAAATTCATATTGATGCCGACGACTGGGCGCAGCAACTCCGCACGATTCCCTACGAAATTTTAACCGGCATTACCGCCCGGGTACCGCGTATTTACTTCACTTCTTAAATTCTCTGAATTCCAGCCCTCAATGAAAACATTTGCTCTCATTTTAGCAGGCGGCGGCGGCGTGCGGCTTTGGCCTCTCAGCCGCGAAAACAAACCCAAGCAATTTCTTCCTCTTTTCGAGAATGCTGAGGGAAAACCGCAATCACTTATTCAGCAAACCTTTGAGCGCCTGCGCCTCATGTTCCCGCCGGAAGACATTTTCGTTATCACGAGTGAGAATCTCGCTGCTCTCACCCGTGAACAGCTTACGGAACTTCATGCCGAGAATCTGATTATGGAGCCCTTCGGACGCAACACGGCTGCTGCCATCGGGCTTGCGCTCATCCATCTGCAACACCGCATGGAGGAACGCAAAGAGGATGAATTTGTCACCGCGGTTTTTCCTTCCGACCATCTGATTGCCAATAGGCGCGATTTTCTTTATTCTTCAGCGCTCGCATCCGAAACAGCAGCTATTACCGATGGCGTGATTGCGCTTGGTGTGCAGCCCACGCGTCCTGAGACGGGCTTGGGGTATATTCAGGCATTTGACGAAACGCCCCGCGTGGTGATAGAAGATTTTGTCAGCCCGCTTCAAGCAATGCGCAAGGTTTTAACATTTGCAGAAAAACCGGATATAGAAACAGCAATTCGCTTTCTTAATTCGGGCGATTTTTTGTGGAATACCGGTATCTTCTTTGCCCGGGCATCGGTTTTGTGGAAAAATTATGAGGAATTCTTACCAGATCACGTGCATATTCTCCGTTTGCTACAAAAGCACCTTGGCAAAGACACCTACGACGACACGCTACGCATGGTCTATCGGCAATTCCGCTCTACGTCTATTGATTACGGCGTTATGGAAAAAGCCCGCAATTCTTACGTAATCGAAGGCGCATTCGACTGGAGTGACCTTAGCTCATGGGATTCGATGTACCAACTTGCCCCGAAAGACGCTTCGGATAACGCTTTTGAAGGTGAAGTGATTGCGGTGAATGTGACAAATTCGTACATCAAAGCAGAAAAAAAACTTATTGCGCTTGTTGATGTGGATGATTTAATCGTTGTGGAAACCGAAGACGCGCTTGTTATCTGCCGCAACGGGCACGGGCAGGATGTCAAGGAAATCGTGGATTTCCTCCGACGCAAGCAAATGAAAGATTTTTTGTAAAGACGCTTTTTCCGCTCTAAAGAGTCTAAATTTTGTTCTATATTCGTGGCTGCATTGCTCTATTCCGACACGTTAGTGCATTGCCTCTCAACTCGTAATTTCTCATTCCCCATTTATACTTATTACTATGGCTTTTGACAATAAACGACGCTCTGAGGCGGAATATACCGACCTCGCGGCAATAGCACAGGAAATTAGGCGTGATGTCATTCGCAGTCTTGTTTTGGCAGGTTCCGGTCATCCAGGAGGTCCGCTTGGGCTGGCAGACCTTTTTTCCGTTTTGTATTTTGGTGGCGTGATGCGCTACAAAGCAGACGACTATGAGTGGAAAGGGCGTGACCGCTTCGTTCTGAGTGCCGGACACCTCTGCCCGGGCTTGTACGCAACGCTTGCCAACGCAGGATTTTTCCCAAAAGAAGAATTACTCACGCTGCGTAAATTTGGTTCGCGCCTTCAGGGGCATCCGGGCTTGGATATGCACTTGCCGGGTATTGAGACTTCCACGGGTTCGCTGGGGCATGGTATTTCGATTGCGGTCGGCATGGCTATCAGCGACCTTCTTCTGGACAAAAGCGACCGCAAAATCTTCACGCTCACGGGCGACGGCGAGCTTCAAGAAGGCTCCGTTTGGGAGGCAGCAATGTCCGCAGCACATTTGAAATTAGACAATTTTTGCTGGATTATTGACAACAACGACTGCCAAATAGACGGGCGTGTGAAAGACATTATGAGCGTGTATCCGATTGTGGATAAATGCGTTGCCTTCGGTTTCGATGTGATTGAAATTGACGGACATAATTTTGCCGATATTTATCGCGGCTTCGACTTTTTCGAGCGTAATCGTGCTGCCAAAACAGGCAAGCCCACGTGCATTGTCGCCAAGACTTTTATGGGCAAAGGCGTATCCTTCATGCACGACAAATACGAATGGCACGGCAAGCCACCGAATAAAGAGCAGGCAGAGCAAGCGCTTCAAGAGCTTGCATGAAAGATTTCTGCAATAGACAACAAGCGCCGATATTCTCCCAAAAGAGCATCGGCGCTTGGCTTTTATGCACGTGAGTATAGATTCGTTTGCCCGCGTCACAAATTTGCACAAGAGGCGTGAAAGCAGTATTTTCGTCCTTGCCAATACTCATTTGCTAGGCAATATATTGTCACATTCCTTCCATCATCTTTTTCCGCGTTGCTATGGATCACGAAATCATGAAAATACTGGCTCTAGGCACCGTTTTCCTCGGTTTTCCTACGCTCATAGGAAGTTTTGTTCTCGCTTACAAAAATCTGCGAATCAAAGAAAAGCGCATGGAAAGTGATACCTTGCACGAAGCCAAGGAAATGTACTTGGCAGAACGGACACTTTCTCTCCAAGAAAAAGAAACCGAACTGGAAATACAAAAGCTCGAATTGGAAATCCGTTTATTAGAGCGCAAACAGCTTGATTCCTAGTAGGACAAGTACAACTTCGTATGACTATTTGGGACACAAAATAATTCCTCAACACCATGATTGAAGTCATCATTTTTCATCTGCATATTCTTGTTGCGCTGTATGCTTTTACGCGGCGTTGGCAGGAAGCAAACATCAAAGAAGGTTTTCTCGCACTGGGCTTGATAGGCTTGGTCTTCACGATTGGCTGGGCGGTCACGGGCGGCGTTGCGAAATTTGTCACGCCCAAAGGTGGCTTCACGACGTGGTTCACAGCCGATACGCTTTCGCTTGTGCTGCTTGTCATTCCTGAAATTTTCCTCTTTCGCCTCTTTTTTATGCGTAAACCTTCTCCCGCCCCACAAGACGCATAAAACCTCATTTCCTCGCTATGAAAAATGTACTGGTGATTGCCTATTATTTTCCACCATCGGGCGGACCGGGCGTGCAGCGCGTTCTGAAGCACATCCAGTATTTACCGGAATGTGGTTGGAATCCGATTGTACTAACGGTTGCTAATGGCGATTTTCCTGCTCGTGATGAATCCCTCATGGCAAAGATTCCAAGCGGTGTACACGTAGAGCGAACGGAGATTTACGAACCCTACATGCTCTACCGCAAGCTCACCGGAAAGCCCGCAAATACGCCGATTGACGTGAACGTCATCAAAAAAGATTCGCAAGGACGCTCCTTCACGGAAAACATCGCTGAATTTATTCGCGCTACGCTTTTTATACCCGACGCTCGTGTGGGATGGTTGCTAACGGCTGTGGATGCGGGTCTCCGGCTCATTCAAGAACATAACATTGAAGCGATTTATAATTCCTCGCCGCCCTACACTACATCGCTTATTGCCCGCCAACTCAAGCGCCGGAGCGGTCTGCGCTGGGTGACAGGTTTCCGCGACCCGTGGACGGGGTTCTTAACCACGCCCAAACGGTGGTTTTTGCCCGCACTCGTGGACAAGCGGCTTGAACACTCTGTTTTCCGTGAGGCTGATGCTGTGGAGTGTGCGTGGGAAGGCATTGTGAAGGATATTCGAGGAAAATTTCCTGATGTACCCGTAGCAAAATTGCATCACATCCCGAATGGCTTCGATTCTAGCGATTATCCCGATATGCCTTCAGAGACCGCACGCAACCAGCGTTTTACCATCACCTATACCGGCTCAATGTACGGGCGGCGCAATCCGGCAAGTTTTCTTGCGGCATTGGAGCTTCTTATCAAGCGTGGTACGATAAAGCCGGAAGAACTTACAGCGCGGTTTATCGGGCGCTTTGGCGCAGAGGTGCTGGAAATGTTTGAGCGATTCCCTTATAAATCTGCACTTGAACTTCACGGTTACATGGCGCATGAAGAAAGCATCGCCTATCTTCTGCGCTCCGATACACTCTTGCTTGTTGTGGACGAAGCTAAGGAAAGCGAAGAAATCGTACCGGGGAAAGTGTATGAGTACATCGGTGCAATGCGTCCGATTATCGCTGTCGCGCCCACACACGGAGCGATTCACGAGTTACTCGTGGAGACAGCATCGGGCAAAACAGCACATCAGTCGGATGTGGAGGGGGTAGCGCACGTGATAGACGCATTCATTCAGGCATGGCGGGACAACAATCCGTTTTCGCCCAACACGACTGCTATTGCGCAGTACGAACGAAAAAATGCTACACGGCGCTTGGCGGCGCTTTTAGAGGGATAACGATGTATTTGCAGATATATTCGTAGCTGTCTCAGCAACAAGCAATGACGGCATCAAGGGCAATAACGCACGAAGCGACGGCACAATAATATCCGCTTCATCCGGCAAAAAATCACCAACGAGAATTGTACGCGCTCCGGCAGCACGCCCCGCTTCGGCATCAGAGCGACTGTCGCCTAGCATCCACGAGGCGGTAAAGTCTATTCCCCAATGCTCGTGTGCTTCCAACAACATAGCAGGACTTGGCTTGCGGCGGCTCCCCGCCATAATGTCACCGCAGCAGCCACTTTTGGATGATAAATCTCGCTCACCTGCAAAATAAATATCGTCGAAAGCGTTTCCCGTCTCATTTCTCAGACGTTTTTGCATCATGGTGTGAATCGTAGTGAGGTCGTCTTCTGTCATCAAGCCCTTACCAATGCCCTGCTGATTTGTAACAAGAACAGTCAGAAAGCCCGCATCCTCGACCATCCGAAACAACGGAAAAATGTCCGGTATGAATACAAAATCATCTACATTGGTCACATAACCGCCTACAATACGCTGATTCACAATGCCATCACGGTCAAAAAAAAATGTTTTTCGGAGAGAAGTATTCATTGGAGTAACGTTTTTGTTGAAGCGTTTTAGTCCGGTGTTTTTTCGTCAACATCAAACATCGTGCGTATTGGCTCTAAATGCCTCACAAACACTTGCAGGGCAAGAATAAACACAAAAAATGTAAACGGCGGAATGGTCTCGCAGCGCACCTGCATAAATGTCCAGACAAGCTGATCCGGCGCGTTGTACATCAGCACGGGCGTTGCGATTGCTCCTGCCATCACGCCGACGTAGAGATTACGACGAATTACGAAATAGCCTGTCAGCCAGCACAGAGCGAAAAGAATTACCGGTAAAGGATTTACCGCAAGCATCACTCCCGCCACCAGTGACAAACCGCGTCCGTAGTGCTGCACGTTGCGAAAAATCATATTGTAATTATGTCCTAAGACTGCGAAAAATCCCGTGAGCGCCGGAGCTATAAACGTATCTGCACCGCCGATACTCACGCCAAGAATAGCACCGACCTTCACAGCAAGGAAGCCCTTTGCAGCGTCAATAAGCGCCACAAGAAGCTGCGTCCGAAGGAGCTTTTGTCGTTCCCAAAGATAATTGATGGTTGCGTTCTCCGGCGTTGCGTCAATGTCGCTTGTTTCAAGGCTTGTGCGCCCGATAGCACGTGCAAAAAGGTGTGCAGTCGGAAAAGAACCAATCACATAGCCAAGCGCCATGCAGAGTAATTGTACACCAAGGGGCATAATGTTTGTACCAAATAGCAAAAAAGAATCAAGAATTAAAGCGCTTTTGAAGGAAATTCCGGTAACGAAAAAGGCTTAATGCTTTGCGCTCGTCCGGTAGTTTCGTCAATTTCCAGCACCACGCCCGATATGCGCGTCTCGCCTTCGCCAAGCTCGTATTTATGGGCTGTTTGGAGAAGAAAGCGATTCAGCGCAACGTCAATTTTCATGCCCAGCACCGACACGGAAGGTCCGGTCATGCCGACATCAGTCATGTACGCCGTGCCGCGCGGAAGGATTTGCGCGTCGGCAGTTTGGATATGCGTATGCGTTCCCAAGACAGCACTGACGCGCCCGTCAGCATAATAGCCGAGTGCCATTTTTTCGCCTGTTGCTTCGGCATGAAAATCTACAAGAATAATATTCGTTTCCTCCGAAACTGCTTCGATGGCGGCATCCAGCGCTTTGAAGGGGCAGTCAATCGTTTGCATATACGTCCGCCCCTGCACTTGTATCACGCCCACACGATAGCCATTGGCAACCGTTGCGACGACGACACCACTGCCAGGATTTTCCGCCGGATAATTGTGCGGACGCAGCACACGCGGCTCGTTGACAAGAAGTGGGCGAGATTTCCAGTTTTCCCAGACGTGATTGCCTGTTGTGATAACGTGTACTCCCGCCTGAAAAAGCATCGTTGCTTCGCGTTCACTCAAGCCTTTACCATCCACGATATTTTCACCGTTGACGATGATACCATGCGGTAGAAACTTTTGCGTAAGAGTAGGTAATGCCTTCAAAAGCCCATTCAAACTGGGCTGCCCGACAACATCACCGATAAAAAGAAGAGTAATCATAATTCAACGTTTATTGACAGGTCAACGTTTATTGACCAGATAAATTCCGGCAAGGATAATTGCAATGCCGATAAAATGGAGTGCGGAGAGATGCTCGCCATCCAGCAAACCCCACACCATCGCCACAACAGGAATCAAATACGTTACCGATGAGCTAAAAACCGGGCTGGAAATTTGGATAAGCTGCGTGTAGAGCGCATTACTCAGCGCCGTGCCGAGTACCGAAAGCGTAATAATACTCACAAGGGCAATGCCAAACATCGGGTGAGCCTGCGCGTGTGGCAGTGCCTCTGTAAAGAATCCACTCAGAATCAAGTACGGCAGAAAGAACATCGTTACGCCAAACAGTGCGAGACTATTGATAGTAAGCGGCGATATGCCCTTCAGATAATGGCTGATAACATTCGCATTCATACCGTAGCAGACCGTTGCCAAGACAGGCAAAAGCGCGTACCACGAGGTTTCACCAGGAGCAATTTCGCCCTTGGCAGCAAACACGAGTACGACGGCTCCAACAAAACCAATAAGCACACCGATAATCTGCGAACGCTGCACGTGCAGTTTGAAAATAATTATCCCCAGCAGCAATGTAAAAAGTGGTGTAAGCGAGTTCAACAGCGCACCGGTAGAGCTATTCAGATGCTTTTGCGCAGTAGTGAAAAGCATTGCCGGAATAGCGTTGCCCAAAGCTCCACAGAGCAGAAAATACCATGCGAGGCGCTTATTCTCAAGCGAGAACCATGCACGAACAGCAAATGGTGCAAGCAAAACGCCGGAAATAGCGACGCGCAACGCTGCTACTTCCATTGGCGTAAAGACGACAAGCCCGCGTTTCATCAGGATAAACGAACTGCCCCAGATAAGCGCAAGGATGACGAGAAGAATAAACGGTAATGCCGGAGAGGTAGTTGATTTCATGGATATTGTGGTGTGGTGACGGGGACGCTGCAAAGTAGCTGCAAAGTGATACAGGACGCTGCAAGGAGCAATTTATTTGCTTTCCCCATGCGCTATTTCTTCCCGAATAAGATACTGCCCCGTTCCAGAGGAAGAATTTTTGACTAACATCTCGCCCAGCAAGCCCATCGAAATAAGCTGTACGCCGACAATAATCAGCAAAATGCCAAAGAGAACGAGCGGGCGATTAGAAAAATACGTCAACCCCAAGAACCATTCTACCGTGAGCGTCGTTTCCACGCCCAAGCCGATAAGCAGCATGAGAGCGCCAATCGTGCCGAAAAGATGCAGAGGACGCTTGATATATTTTGTCGTAAAAACCACCGTCAGAAGGTCAAGAAAGCCTGTAACAAAGCGCTTTGCACCGAACTTCGATACGCCAAATTTGCGCGGATGGTGCTGCACGGCAATTTCCGTCACGCGAAAGCCTTCCCAGTGTGCCAGAGCAGGAATGTAGCGGTGCATATCGCCGTAAATCTGGATGGACTTCACCACGTCGCGCCGATACGCTTTCAAGCCGCAATTAAAGTCGTGGAGCGTGATGCCGCTCATTTTAGACGTAACGGCGTTGAAGAGTTTGGATGGCATCGTTTTATGCCAAGGGTCGTAGCGCTTTTTCTTCCAACCACTCACCAAATCGAAACCTTCGTCCAGTTTGGCGCAAAGAGCGGGAAGTTCTTGCGGATCGTCTTGCAAGTCAGCATCCATCGTAATCACAATCTCGCCTTCCGCCCGTGCAAAACCTACCGCCAGTGCTGCCGATTTGCCGTAGTTTCGCCGGAAACGAATAGCTTGAAATCGAGGGTTTGCAGCGTTAATTTCCTTCAAAACCTGATAGGAAGAATCGGTTGAGCCATCGTCAATAAACAGCACTTCGTAGGCATCGGAAGCAAGCGCCGAAAGCACTGATTCCAAGCGTGAAGCCAGTTCGCGCAAGGATTCTTCTTCGTTTAATAGCGGAATAATGACAGAAATTTTGACAGGGCGCATGAATTCAAGAGGAAGTACAGAAGTATTGTGTCTGGTTATGATGGGCGGAACGCGGATTTTCAGTATGAAAAAAGATTTTCAGGATTTTTCAAGATGATTTTTCTCTACGATTCCTGTAATCCGAGAACTCTTAAGACTTTCGCAAACTGTCCCTGTTTGCTGTCATTCCGACGCAGGTCGGAATCTATCGGAAACGTGTACGCGGCATGGATACCGACCTACGTCGGTATGACAAATGCGATTTGCAAAAGTCCTAACTCTCTTAAATCCATAAATCTGCGTTCCGCCGAACAATAACCAATAACACGTTGTTAGTTTTGGCGCATTTTCTCACGCTCGCGCTCAATTAGAACACGGCGTAGAATCTTGCCCGAAGCCGATTTCGGAATTTCTTGGACGAACTCGACTTCGCGGATTTTTTTGTACGGTGCAACTTTTTCTGCAATGTAGTCCATGATTTCTTGCGGCGTAATTTCGCTTCTTTTTACAATAAATGCTTTCGGATTTTCACCTGCTTCGTCGTCGTGGACAGGAATGACGGCAGCATCGGCAATAGCAGGATGCCCGATAAGCAAGCCCTCAAGCTCTGCCGGAGCCACTTGATAGCCTTTGTGCTTGATAAATTCTTTGAAACGGTCAACAACGTAGAAATAACCGTCGTCATCTACATAGCCCACATCGCCCGTGTGGAGCCAGCCGTCCACGAGCGTTTGGGCATTTGCTTCGGGATTATTCAAATACCCCTGCATAATGTTTGGACCTCGGTAGCAGAGTTCACCATTTTGGTTCGTACCCAGTTCCGCGCCCGTTGTGAGGTCAACGACTTTCGCTTCCATGTTTGGCACAAGCGGTCCGACGGATGCGATTCTAATTTCGCGCGTCGGCGTGTTCATGTTCGTTACGGGCGAAGCCTCGGTCATGCCGTAGCCCTGCTTGACGATACAGCCTATACGCTGTGCGCAGAGTTCGGCAATCGGCACGGACATAGCAGCAGCGCCGGAGGTAATGATTTTCAAGCTGGAAAGGTCGTAATTGTCAATGACGGGATGCTTCGCAAAGGCAAGCATAATGGGCGGTGCGACAAAGAAATTTGTCACTTTGTATTGCTGAATCACGCCCAGCACCTGCTCAAGGTCGAAACGCGGCACCGAAACAACTGTCCCGCCGACAGCAAGTGCGCCATTAAGCAATCCGGTCATGGCGTAAATATGGAAAAATGGCAGCACAGCAAGCATGATGCTATTTTCGTTGAGTTGTTCCAAATCGGAGTATTGGAGAACATTGGATGTGAGATTGTAGTGGGTCAGCATCACACCTTTGGGCAAGCCCGTCGTGCCGCTTGAATACGGCATAACAACAATATCTTTTTTCACGTCGTAGTGAATTTCCGGCAACGCTCCGTCGCCCTGCAACAATGCTGCAAACGGCGTTGCGCCTTCACCTTCGCCCATAACGAAGACTTCTTTCAAGTTCGCTCGCTTGGCGGCTTCAAGGGCGTTTGGCAAAAAGAGCGGAATGGTAATCAAGAATTTCGCACCCGCATCTTGGATTTGGTGCGTGAGTTCGTCCACGGTATAGAGTGGATTGATGGTCGTATTCGTGCCG
>JANYDO010000545.1 GCA_025363605.1 Candidatus Kapaibacterium sp. | reverse complement strand
TTATCAACTTTACCTTTAAGTGTTGCTACGCCGCCGCTTACCATGACATCAATGTTCTTGTCTTTGAGCGAAGGCAAGGAAGCAAGTTTCTCTTTGACAGCTTTTGTGATGCTAAAACCACCGTCGGCGCTATGGACGATGCGAGCATCACAAAAGCTGTCAAAGAGAAACTTGCTTCCTTGCCTTCGCTCAAAGACAAGAACATTGATGTCATGGTAAGCGGCGGCGTAGCAACACTTAAAGGTAAAGTTGATAAAGCTGGCTTGAAGGGCGTAGCCACTAACGCTGCAAAGAAAATTGCCGGCGTGAAAAAAGTGGACAACCAAATCGAAGTTGAGAAGAAAAAATAAGTTCTTCTCCCAAGTTTTTCACTCCTGAGTTTTTCACTCCTGAGTTTTTCACTCCCAAGTTTTTCACTCCCAAGTCTTTCACTCCCAAGTCTTTCACTCTCATTTTCCTCAAGATTATGAAAACCCGTTATCTTATCGGCGGCGCAATTGCGCTGGTATTTGTGGTTATTGCGGCACTTTCGCTTGACAATAGCAAGATTGAATATACCAATCTCGGTTATGCACAATCGAGCGGTAAGCGCGTTCAGGTCAAGGGCGCGTGGGTGAAAGATAAAGGCTGCACCTACAACAGTGCCGAAAACACGTTCACATTCGTCATGCGTGACGACGCGAACACCGAAGTAAAAGTTATCCATAATGGTCCCCGCCCGAACAACTTCGAGCTTGCTGAAAGTATCGTCGTGAAGGGGCGCGTGGAAAATGGTGTGATGATGGCTGACAACATTCTAACCAAATGCCCATCCAAATACGAGGGTAATGGTCAACAAGTGAAGCAGTCCGGCTCGTAAGGTTTTGGCAAAGAAATTGATAAAAAAGAGGCGCGAAAACACAAGGTTTTCGCGCCTCTTTTTTTGAGAACTATTCTATAAATCCTGTCTTTACTTGCGTGGTTCCACATCATCAGGCACAACCCCTTCCGGTACTTGGAAGAGTTCCGCAATCGTGGGCGCTTGGTCGCCATTGAGAATGAAAATGAGATAATCTCCCACTTCCACGGGTGTCGTATCGGGGGGAACTTTCAGCAAAAGGCGCTGCCCGTCGTGAACTTTGACCATGCCGATAGTAAGGCATCCGTACTGCAATTTCATATCTGCAAAGACCTCGCTGTACTGCTTGCCTGCATACGGATTGTTTGCAAGAACCTTGTATTCTTGCACATCGTAATCATTTTTTGTGAGTGCGTGCGAGAGCAAATCATTATTAAAATGGGCGACATCCGGCTCAAAAATATAACTGGCGACGAGCTTTGCCGCAATATCATTTTTTGAGAGAACATAGCTTACCCCGGCGCTCTCGAATGTGTCTTTGAGACGAGTCTGCTCTAACACAACCAAAAACTTTGCTTGCGCGTACTGCTGTTTGATATTGAGAATGGTGATAAGTTTATCTGTATCATTCGGTAGGTTCACAAAGAGGAGTGCGGCACTGGTGAGATTTACCTTGGGAAAATTATGGATGTGGTCATACTGCGAATAGAGGATAAAGACGCTCTTGCGGGGAAAATCCTCATAAATATCTTCAATAAGTGCTTTATCGTTGAGAATGATTGCCACTTGCCGTCCTGCAGCTAAGAGACATTCCGTGACAGCTCTGGCAAAGTTATCCCAGCCGATAATGACCACATGATTTTTGAAGGAAGTGCCGCCGTAGCCCATATTTCTTCGCTCCTTAAACTCATTCACCGTCGTGGAAATATAACCAATTAAAAAACCAATGATACCCAGACTGCTCACCAAAAATACAGATCCGATAATTTTGCCCGGAGTCGTAACGGGATACATATCACCATAGCCAACGGTGGTGAGGGTAACGAGAATATACCACGCTGCATCGCCGTAATCTTTAATGACCGAACGCTCGTGCTGCTTCTCTACTTGTACAAGCACGATGAACAGATGCGCATAGAGCGCGATGAGGGCTGCTATCCAGAGGAGGCGACGATTTTTCATAGTGTGCTTGCACTGCGCAATATGAGCGTGAAAAGTTTAGCGATATGAAAGCCCCGAAACTTGCGCCAAGAGCGACTGCACGTCCATCATCGGTTTGGAATCGAAGTGGGCAAAATTCACACGCCCGCGCTGTACGACCATGGAGACGTGCAGTTCCGTTAGCGTACCGTCCGTTTCGGGATAGACCGCACCGAGACTGTATGCAGATGCTTTCGCAGGGTCGGAAGCAAGGGTAAAAAGTGCGGGGTCAAAGCCATATTTTGTCATCACCGTTTGATTTTGCTCTGGTGTGTCGTCGCTAAAAGCAATGACGCGGATGCGTTTGGCTTTCAGCGTTGTAGAGAGTTTTTGCAGTGCCAGAAGCTGCTCAATGCAATGCGAACATCCGTAGCCAAGATAACGAATAACAATCACGGGCTGCTCTTGCGAAAGAGCTTCGACTGAGATAGGTGTATTGGTCGTGCTGCGAAGGGCAAGTCCCGGAAGCTCTTTGCCAACAATTTTTGCAGCACATTCTTTATGGTCTTCGCTGGTGGCGTGTTTGTGGGTGCTTGTGGGAACCTCAGGCTTCGAGGATTTCATAAAATACACCACTGAAGCCAAACCGATAGCAACGAGTACCATTGCGGTTCCGAGGCGTTTGAGAACTTGTTTGAGCATGATGTTTGTTCGGAAATAGACGAGAAGTCAAAAAAAGAAAAGTCAAGTAGGACTTTCGCAAATCACCATCTGTCATACCGACGTAGGTCGGTATCCATGCCGTGTACACGTTTCCGATAGATTCCGACCTGCGTCGGAATGACAGCAAACATGGACAGTTTGCGAAAGTCCTATCAAGAAAAAATACGTTGGCGAAATGCACCTACGGGCGCACTTCGACCGTGAGTGTGGTAAAATTACTTTGCCATTCTAAATCGTTGTTTTGCAAAGGCTTGAGCAGCGTTCCGCGCAAAAGATAGCGTCCTGCTTTGGGAAGAGCGAAGGTCGTGCGTCCCTCAATATTCGTTGTTTGCAAGATTGATTTTGAACCGCTTTCACCAACAAAGCCAACGGGGAAATTTGGAAGCGGTTTACCATCCAAAAGCACACGGACGGGCAATGCGCCCTTTGCTCGCAGCAAGCCCGGATGCGCTTCGGGGACAATTTCGAGTTTCATACCGCACGGCTTTTTCCATGATGAATCGCGCTGTACATCCTCTTCTTTACCGACGAAAAAGAATGTTTTTGCGTGTTTGGTGTAGCTTTCGCGCCATTTCATGCTACTTCCCGTTTGGGGAACATTACGCCAAACGGCTTTGAGGGAATCGGAAGCACCGATTTCGCCGAGATACTCGCGTACAAGTTTGGGCGTAAGCGACAGCGATTTCGGCACAAGCTCCACAAATGCCATTGCCACACCAACATTGGGCGGCATCACAGAAATTTCCAGCGCTTTCGGTGTCGTTTGGCGTTTGGTAAGTTGCGTTTTTTCGTCTGCAAGCAGCACAAATGCGTTCTCTATACGCTCCGGTTTAATGGCGTAATTATTTTGGGGAAAAATCATTCCACTGGTAAAGGCAAGAAGAGAGCGCTGCTCAGGTTTGAGACGAAAGGCTTTGGGCAAAAGCCACGTGTCGTGTGCTGATGCGGTGTGTAGAGTGCTAAGGCAAGCAAAGATAGTAAGAATACAAAGACGCTGCTTTATCATACGGAAAAAGAATGGATTGAGAAAAGAGAGGAATTAAAACCGTACCGTCAAGCCACCAAAGAAGCCACGTCCGGGTGCTGCGGGTAGAGAATTGATATTTCGCCGTACCCATTCTAACTGCCACGCTGAAGCATCAAGCAGATTCTCAGTGCGAGCGGTCAATATAATGTGCGCTCCGCCTATATTCCAGTCGAAAGCCTCCGTCATATCCCAGTTGACATTGATGCTGAGGAGGTTGTATGCTTCGGTGCGCGGATTCACAAAGCGCGTCATCTGCCCTGGTGCGGTATTATCCAGTTTGCTGTAAAAAATGTTCATCACTCCAATAGACAAACCCGCGTCGGCATTGGTGTAGCCCGCACCCAGCCGTGCAATCCAATTTGGTACAGGTGAGCCGTCAACGATTGTGTTCCTGAAAACATTGGTTTGATAGGACAGTGAACCAGTGAAATAGAGCGGCTCAATCGGAACGTATTTCGTTTCAAATTCCACGCCTTCCGAACGGTACGAATCAGCATTGATAAATTTGGGACTCATGCCCATCGTGCGCTGTCCGCCAGTAATAATGTCGTGTTGGTCACTCTTGAAATAGACAAGTGAGGCTTGGAAATTATCATGCTTGTAAAGCAGTTCCGCGTCAAAGGTTGAAACATATTCAGGACGTAATTCTCGACTGCCTTGAAGTCCTGGCGTGTTAGGTTCGACGACGACATCGCTCTCCGTTGCTCGTGGTGCGCGGAATGCCTGACCATAGAGAAGTTTGAGTGTGAAATCATCGGTAATGTTCCATAGTGCGCCCAGACGCGGTACGACAGAAATTGGTTTGCCCGGGTCAAAGGAATTTGCTTGCGCTCCGGCAATGAATTTCAACTGCTCAATCGGCGTGTAGTCAACCTGTGCGTAGGCGCTCCACCACGTGCGCTCGTAGTATGGGACAGAAGCAAATGTCACATTCATGGGGCGTTGCTGTTTTATCCAGCCATTCTGGATATTTGCCAAGCCACCAAAAATAACGTTCAGCCCACGCAAAGGCTTAACGTAATTTGTTAATTCTATCACGTAATCACGAGATTGGCGTGACGGATCTGTCGGCGGTGGCGGCATTGATGGGTTTGGAGGAGGTGGCGTTTTACCATCAATATTTTCGTAGAAAGTCGCGGTAAGATTCAGCGTCGTTTTCCAAAATTCCGTAATCTGATGCGAATAGCCAATATCCGCGTTCAGGTATGTTTCTAGCAGCACAGCAAGCGGCAAACGTATTTCGCCGCCGTAAGTGTCAGGATTATAGCGCATCCACGTCAGATTTGCCGTGAGACTGTTTGCCGCACTTGGGTTGTATTGCAGTCCCACATTAGCACCGATGCCGTTTTGACGGTAGGTAATGGTGGTATCGTTTCGGGTCGTTTCAGTCTGAAGTGTTTGTTGCCAATCGCTTTGATTGAGATACTGAGCGCTTGCAGAGATATGAACATCGCCCGCAGAGAAACCGCCATCAAGCGCAGCAGCAGCCGTTCCGAATGAGCCTCCATTGCCGGAGAGATTGAGCGCGGACTTGGTGGCTTTTTTCATAATGATATTGATAACACCGGAATATGCACCCGTGCCATAGAGAACCGAGCCGGGTCCGCGAATAAGTTCAATGCGCTCTACGCCCGTAAGCGGAAATGTGGCAAGAACTGCGGAATATGCTCCGCCGTAAAGGCTTTCTCGCACTGGGCGACCGTCTATCATTATCAGAACATGGTTATTATAGAGAGTGCCTTGTTGGTCGCCGCGAATGGAAACACCATTGCGATTGCTAAAATTGACCAGCACTGCCGCACCCGTCATATAGTTGAGCGCATCCTTGAGCGTTTGCGCTCCGAAGACCCTTATCTCGCGGGCTGTCAGCACGGAGACTACGCCGGGCGCATCTATGATTTTTTCTTCGGCTTTCGATGCTGTCGTTACCAATAAATCAAATAATTCCTCAACGGAGGATACACCAACAATGCTTGCCAAGCCGGTCAGTTCCTCCAGTGAAAGGTCGCGCAAACTCTCAATGCTCATGCGGAGAATTTCGCTACGAGTAGGCTTTTTCTTGCTTGCGGGCAATGTGTCTTGAGCAAATACGTGCACCGTGGCTACTGTGATAACAAGCACACTCAGGCTCAGAGCCGAAACGAGAAGGCGATATATGCGTCGTAAAGTCATAGTATCACCGCCAGTTTAAGGAGATCTGCCGATAACTTTAGTCCGATAGATTCTGCGGCGGTGCGGTTAATTTCAAATTTTTTATCCCCATTAGTGAAAATGTTAATATGTCCGCCTTCTTTTGCCATTCCTGCACCTTTGGTAACAATGAGCATTGCCTTCGCTCGTGCTATTTCCTGCACTTTAGGAAGTTTCTTGCTCATGTTATCAGGGACAAACACAATGTGGCAACCATTTAAGTCGCCCGTATCACTGACATTGCGCACGGTAATTGACTGCGAGCCGACGTGTTTCCCCACAACTGCCTTTTCAAGCTGCGTCGCAATAGCGGGTGCATTCAGCACTCCAATCACAAAGTCGCCGCTTTGCCGCTCGGTTGGAAAGGTAACAAAGCCGCAAAACTTGAAAATATACAACGCCTCAAAAAGCCCTTGCTGCTGCTGTGCATAAAGGTTTGAGGAATGTACACCCAAGAGCATAAGCTCACAGACAATACACCACGCCATGATGATAGTGATATGCCGCTTCACATCTATCCTTGATAAAGAATCCGTATCCAAGACATATAGACTTTTCGCTTCAAGGCAAAGTTAGGATTTTTTTTCGTTAATCACACTACGTTCTTACCAGAAATCATCAACTTAGAATGGAAAGTAGCCCTATAAAAAAACAAGTATCTTCCCTTTGCCTACAACCCTTGCCAATACTCGCATTGGGCGAATAATTTGCATACGAGAAATAATTTATGTAATTTTAATTAAGACAAAAGACTCTTAAATCTATTTACAAAACACAAAGAAATTTACTCAGTTCATTTTTCAATCTTTGCAAGGGTACGGCAATGGAAACGACATACGAGCAACCAGTCGTTGACGGCGCAATAAAAACTGTCGCCAAAACTACGAATATCCCGCAAACAACAATGTGTGCGGAATATAAAGCAAACAAGAACATTTTTGTAGAAGGCGCTTACAGCGCGGTCGGCGAAGCAGCGATAGTAAACGGTCACGAAGTGCCGAAGATGCTCTTGTTTATAGAAGAGCGCGAAAAAGAACAATTCGGGTGGAAACCATATAGTTTCGTGCAACTCCAGCGTTTCAGAACAAAAGCTGCTGTTGTTGGATTTATAACGGCATTAGCCTTTACAGGTACGCTTATTGGTGGTTATGCGGCGTGGCTGGTGGTGAAAGCGACGGTTGAGGGAGGTCGGCAGATCAATTCGGCAAAAATCCTTCTCTCGAAATTGCCACCGCCCCCGGCAGCCAGCGACCCAATGGCTGTACCGCCTCCGCCCCCCACAGATAATCACGGACCTGCTGCCCGCGCCGGTACTCCCGTTCCTGTGCCGGACGCACTGGTCGCACCGGACGTGAAAGATTTTGCCAATATTGACCAAATTTCGCGTGCATCGAGTAAAGGCGGTGATGGTGCCGATACAGGTGTGCTGGGACTCGCAAACGATGACATCAAAATTGAAGTTCGTGATGACGAAGAAGCACCGGATATGTATGAATTTGTCCCAGTTGAAAAAGAGCCATATTTGGACATTAAGGAATTACAAAGCCGCGTTGAATATCCCGATATTGCCCGCCGAGCAAATGTACAAGGCAAAGTTCTCGTGCGGGTGTTGGTCGGTAAAAACGGCATCCCAATAAAATGTAGCGTTCAGTCGAGTGATTCGGATTTGCTTGAGCCGGCAGCTACAAAAGCGATTATGAAATCGGTCTTTACTCCGGCATTGCAAAACAGTCAGCCCGTAACGTGTTGGGTTAGTATTCCGGTCATATTTATCATCAAGTAGTTCCGTACCACCGTAACGAGCATGACGAAAGCAGGCACAACATGAAAATCCCCCATTGCTGATGCTTTGGACTTTGCTCGTACCCAAGCATTCGGTACCCAAAACAAAATGCGCATTCGACAGATGTTTTCACATCGTCAAATGCGCATTTTGCTTGTGATTAATCCAACAAAAAAGCCGCTTCAATTCTGAAGCGGCTCTGAAGATATTTTATGTGCCCGGGGCGGGACTTGAACCCGCACGCTCCTTACGAAACTCAGGATTTTAAGTCCTGTGCGTCTGCCGATTCCGCCACCCGGGCGCGGTGCAAAAACAAAAAATGCAAAACCAAGATTGCAAAGATGCGAGATTTTGGTCGAATATGCAATCACTTTTTACATCCGACGTTGCCTTTTTGCACCAAAGGTCGTAGATTGTGTTTTTTCTCCCCATTTCTCACATACAGCAACGTTCATGCGTCCATTAGAAACACTTCTTCGTAAGCACATTCTTGGCGTGAAGCCCTACTCTTCGGCACGTTCCGAATATCCCACCGGTAACGCAGCAGCGACAACAGGTCTCGAACAGCAGACCTTCTTGGATGCAAACGAAAATGCGTTCGGCTCACCAAATGGTCTTGCCTTTAATGGCAATGCCGTCAATCGCTACCCCGACCCTCTCCAAAGTACGCTCAAACGGCGTATTGCAGAAATAAAGGGAATTGCTGCCGCACGAGTCAATACAATATTCCTAGGAAATGGCAGCGACGAACCGATAGACCTTATCATTCGTGCGTTCTGCGAACCCACTGTTATTGCAGCTTCGGGGGAAGAGATTCTCGGCGATGAAATCATCATCACTCCTCCTACCTACGGTATGTACGAGGTGAGCGCTGCTATTCATAATGTACCGGTACGCCGTGTGCCGCTTCTGCGTACGCTTGAGGACGCGAGCGGTGCTTTTACGCTGGATGTTACAGCAATTCTGAACACTATTACGTCCCGCACAAAACTTATCTTTTTATGTTCACCCAATAATCCTACCGCAAATGTTTTTGAGCGTGAAGCGATAGAGCGCATTATAACAGGCTTTGAAGGTATTGTTGTTGTGGATGAGGCGTATATTGATTTTGCACCGGAACACAGTTTTCTGCCGCGCTTGGCTGA